>NZ_DATCVJ010000349.1:0-9546 GCF_036566945.1 Chitinophaga sp.
GAAACACTTCGTACAGTACCCAATAATGGAATTGGCTATGGTGTCCATACTTTCCTGTCCGGCAAGGAAACATCTGTACATTTTCAGGGTGTAAGAATGAATTATCTGGGTGAACTGGGACAATTCTTCGACAATCCGCTGCTGTCGCTGTATGCGCTGGACGCGGGCAGTGAATCGCATCCCGATAATATTTTCACCACCTTGCTGGAATGTAATACCTGGGTGAATGGTGGACAATTTACCGTCAGTATGACCGGCAACCTGGAAGTTTTCAGAGATGCAGCATTAGATGATTTT
The DNA here is from genome assembly GCF_036566945.1 of Chitinophaga sp. Taxonomy (GTDB): domain Bacteria; phylum Bacteroidota; class Bacteroidia; order Chitinophagales; family Chitinophagaceae; genus Chitinophaga. The sequence continues at coordinate 298 of NZ_DATCVJ010000349.1, forward strand.
GCCACCACGTTTGTGCATCATCTTACCGCATTGCTGCAATATTTAAAAGAGGAAGACCGGATACATTTTACGCCTTCTGATTTCCCGTCTGCAGACCTGCAGGAGGAAGATATACACCATCTTTTTAATGACTAATTAATTCCCCATAAAATGGTAAGTAATATTTTAAACAAAATAGGCAATACACCGCTTGTGCCTATTGGGCTTTCGCCTATGGTGCGGGTATTTGCCAAGCTGGAGTTCTACAACCCCACCGGTAGTGTCAAGGACCGTGCAGCCTGTTATTTGTTGAACAGATTGCTGAATGAAAAAATCATTGACCAGGACACGACGATCATAGAATCTTCTTCCGGCAACTTTGGCGTGGCCCTGTCTGCCTACTGCAAGCTGTTTGGTCTGAAGTTTATATGCGTGATTGATGAAAACACACTGCCGGTAAATGAGATGCTGATCAAGTTACAGGGCGCTGAAGTGATCAGGATTACAGAACCGGACCAGCATGGTGGGTTCCTGTTAAACCGCCTGAAGAAAGTGAGAGAGATCATGGACAAGACCGAAAAGATTTACTGGGCTAACCAGTACGGGAATCCGCTTGTTGCCGCCGCCTATTACAACTCTATCGGGAAAGAGCTATGCCTGGAAGCACCAAGACAGGAGATTGATTATGTTTTCCTCGGGGTTAGTTCCGGTGGTACGATTACGGGTGTATCTCAGCGTATTAAACACGAGAATCCCAATACGAAGGTGATCGCAGTAGATGTACTGGGTTCAGTCATCTTTGGTGGTGGCGCCAAAAAGCGCTTCATTCCGGGTATTGGTTCCAGCATTACCCCTGTGATTCTCGATAGCGCCAAAATAGATGAAGTGGTGTATGTGAGTGAAGCGGAAAGTATTGAGTGCTGTCGGGAGCTGCTGGCTAAGTACAACCTGTATGCCGGCGGGTCATCAGGATCTGTATACGCAGCTATAAAAAAATATTTTTCTGAAAAAGATATCTATGAACCCGTAAATGTGATGTGCGTGTTTGCAGATAGTGGGGAAAGATATATTACCACCATTTACAACGATACCTGGTATCAGAAAGTGGCAGCATATGAAGCCGCACACCCCGTAGAACTTCCACAGTTATATACTTCAAGCTTAAAAATCAGCTAACTATGCTTTATCTGAGTGACCAGGATGTCAGGAATCTGGACCTGAACTGGAATGACAACACACAAGTGATAGAAAACACGATTGCCTGTATTCATGAAAATGATTTTTCGCAGCCTGTGAAACCCTACCTGCGATACAGGGATATGAAAAACCGCATCATTGCGATGCCCGCGTTTGTAGGTGGGTCTATCAATATGTCCGGGATAAAATGGATAGCCAGTTTTCCGGATAATATTCAACAGGATTTGCCCCGTGCACATTGTGTGGTCGTATTAAATGATCCGGATACCGGCATCCCCGCAGGTATTCTGAATAGTGGTACCGTGTCTGCTATCAGAACGGCTTCCGTCAGTGGACTGGTGCTGAAGAAATATATACAGAACAGAAAACCGGCAGGCGTAAAAGTGGGTATTATCGGATTTGGACCGATTGGCCGTTACCATCTCAATATGGTGCATGCTGTACTGGGCGATGCCATTGCATCCGTACGGATATTCGATCTGAAAGGTGTGGACCTCAGCGCCGTATCAGCCGGACTGCAGGACAAAGTGTTGGTAGCAGATAGCTGGCAGGAGGCTTATGAAGATGCAGATGTTTTCATCACCTGCACCGCATCGAAGGAGCGATATATCAATCAACAGCCCAAAGCAGGATCACTGCATCTGAATGTGTCTCTCAGGGATTATACAACAGATGTATTTCCCTGGTTTTCGGGTGCGATTATAGTAGATGATTGGAAAGAAGTGTGCAGGGAGAATACGGACATAGAAGCTTTTCACAAAGAAAATAATTTGATGGAGCATCAGGTGAAAAGACTGGATGACCTTATATCTACCGACTATTTCAATGAGCTGGGCCCTGACCAGGCTATCTTATTTAACCCCATGGGAATGGCATCCTTCGATATTGCTATATCAAGCCATTACCTGAACCGCGCCCTCATTGAGAAGGTGGGCGTATCGCTTCAGTAAAGTTTCACTACACAAATATGACATCATGAATGTACTAGGTATCTCTGCGCTATACCATGATGCAGCCTGCTGCCTGTTGAGAGACGGTAAGATCGTGGCTGCCGCGCAGGAAGAAAGGTTTACGAAGCAGAAAGCAGATCCTTCCATGCCGGTGAATGCCATGAATTACTGCCTGCGCGAAGCAGGTATGTCTTTGCTGGATATTGACGCTGTTGCCTACTATGAAGACCCGGCAAAAAAATTATCACGACAGCTGTGGAGTGGGTATGACTACCTGAATAGTCCATTGCGTGCGCAATTAGATCCCCGGCGCCCCGAAGCAGAAATCAGAAAGTTGCTGGGATATACCGGTGAGATTAAAATGTATGAACATCACTTATCGCACGCCGCCAGCAGCTACTATTTTTCCGGATTTAATGAATCCGCCACACTCACGGTAGATGGTGTGGGAGAATGGGCTACTACTACCTATGGATATGCAGAAAAAAATGCACTGCAGTTGTTTGAAGAAGTAGATTTTCCAGACTCAATAGGGCTGCTGTATGCGGCCATCACCAGTTTTCTGGGATTCAAGGTAAACGGCGGAGAATATAAAGTGATGGGCCTGGCTCCTTATGGAGCCCCTGTGTATGTATCAAAACTCAGGAAGTTAATTCATACGGTGGAAGGTGGGGGCTACCACCTTGATATGAAATACTTTGATTTCATCAGTGGTAACAGGATGTATTCCGATGAGCTGATATCCTTGCTGGGAGAGCAACCGCGGAAACCCGAAAGTGATATTCAGAAAAAGCATACGGATCTGGCCAAGAGCCTGCAGGTAGTACTGGAAGAAGTACTGATAGAAAAAGCCCGGTACCTGCATACCAGAACGAATAGTGATAATTTATGCATGGCAGGTGGGGTGGCATTGAATTGTGTAGCAAACGCCAAAATTCTGCAACATACACCATTCCGCCATTTATATGTACAGCCGGCTGCCAATGACGCAGGTTGTGCACTGGGCGCTGCTGCACTGGCATATATGGACCTGACCGGCCATACAGGTAAGGTGGCGCCGATGGAACATGTTTACTACGGACCGGCATACAGTAACAGGGAGATAGGAAAATTGCTGGCAGCTACTACACTCAACTATGACGTGTACGATAACCAGGAAGCGTTGTTACAGGATGCTGCCGCTGCACTGGCAAATGGAAAAGTGATAGGTTGGTTCCAGGGCAGGATGGAGTTCGGCCCCAGGTCACTTGGCGCCCGTTCTATTCTTGCTGATCCCCGGGATGGGGAGATGCGGAACCGCATTAATGCAATGGTCAAAAAGCGTGAAATGTTCCGGCCATTTGCGCCATCTGTGCTGGAAGAAAAAGCCGCTGCGCATTTTGATCTGGACCATGCTTCCCCTTTTATGCTGGAAGTATGCCCGGTTATTTCAACGCTTGACCTGCCTGCTATTACACACGTAGATCGCTCCGCCCGTGTGCAAACCGTCAGTGATATCACCAATCCACTCTATGCCGCCCTGATCAGGGAGTTCGATAAACTGACTGGTTGTCCCCTTGTGCTGAATACGTCATTCAATGTACGTGGGCAACCTATTGTGAATACCCCCGAAGACGCGATCATTTGTTTTCTGATGAGTGGAATTGATAGTCTGGTGATCGGCGATATTATCATAAAGAAAGAAAACAATGATATCGTGTTGCTGGAGTACATGCTTCAGAATTACGACCAGTTTAAAAAATCGGACGTAGCAACGGATGTCTACACTTTCATCTGAGCGAAACAAATACAACTAGTATGAAAACACGACCAGGAAATGGGGAAAAGGAATTAGCGTTGCTGCTTTCCCAACTGATATATGAAAATAAAGCCGGAGAGGAAGAACTGTCGTCTGCACTGGAAAAATTGTCGCAGAAAGATCCGCATGCTGTAACCGCACGCCCGCAACAGGTAAACCCTGCTGATGCGGGAAGGATTGGTATCTGGCAGCCGGCCATGGAAGACGGGCAAAAAGTTTACCTGCGCGATGAGCGTTTTGCCGACGAATTTGTGTATTGGGCAGATGTGCCCAAAATTGAGGCGAAGTCCGATACATTCAGAATAGTGTTATTGGGTGAGTCGGTAGCAAGAGGCTGGCCGGTAGATCCGGGATATAATCCCGGCCTTGCTTTGAAAAAGATATTGAGCGCTGCGGGACAGGAGGTGGAAATCATTGATCTGGCACGTACCAATGGCAGCATCTTCGACCTGCGTACACTGATGTATGCCTGCCTGGATCTGCAGCCGGATGCATTGGTCATTTTTGCTGGAAACAACTGGATCATTAATTGCCAGCGCCGGTTTACTGCTAACCATGAAATGGCTGCTACCATAGCAATGGATAATTATGAACAGCGCAGGATAGGCATTGAAGAAATTATTCACGATGAAGTGAATGCCTTCTTTGGTTCACTGGGAGAAATGAGTCGCAAGCATAATCTGCCTGTCTTTTTTGTAAACCCTGAGTTTAACCTGAGAGACTGGCATAGTAATGATCTGGAGCGCCTGCCATTGTTCAATGCGGAAGGACAGTCAGCATGGTATCAGCTCTGTGCGCAGGCCGATGATGCCATGAAAAGCGGGCGGCTGGCGGATGTCACTTTGTTGGCGGAACGCATGATCAGTTTATATCCATCCAATCCTTATGGATATGAGTTAATGGCGGAATGTAGCCTGCTACAAAGCGATAAGAAGGCGGCTGTTAAATATTTGCGCGAAGCACTGGAGAGTAAAATCTATCAGACTTCCTGTCCGGGTATGACCGCTAGTTTACAGCAAATGGTAAGAAAGCAATGCGATAAACATCATTTGTTGCTGGTAGACCTGCCTGTTATTTTTCAACAGTACGCAGCGGGAGAAATACCCGGGCGGGATTTGTTCCTGGACTATTGCCATCTGACGGTAAAGGGTATTAATATCGCTATGTACCATCTGGCAACGGAAGTATTGTCTGTCATGTCCGGAAGTGAGATGCCATTGACAGCAGGCGATATAATGGCGCTGGGACACGATGCGGTGAATGATGCAAAAAGTCATTTTCTGGCAGCGATCCACAACGCACACTGGGGACAAACAAGGGAGGTGATCAGTTATCATTGTAAACAGGCATTGTCTTACTACAATATTGCCGATTACATGTTGGCGTATGCAAAGGCCATGAACAGTACCTGTCCGGGGCGGTTAAATAAAGACTTCGGATTTTTGGTGGAGAGTGGCATTTTCTCCACCTATATTCTCCTGACCTTACAGAGCGATGGTACAGCGGCTTTTAATAAGCCTTTGTATGATGCTATTCTGGATGCATTGCAGGAGGATGGTGCAGCGCTGGACCAGTTGAGAGATGAAGAACATTGCAGTGGCGTGGAGCGCGTGAATTTGCTGCAACCCTGCTATCATGATGGATACCGGTATAATCTGAGTAATAAGCTGGAGAATACAGCTTATTACAGGGAGCATTACAAGCATTCCCGTTTTAGGATTATTGCCGGCGAAGATGGAACGGAAATGGAGCTGGAACTGGTACACCGGATACCTGCTAATCAGACCGGGAAGATCGTATTTGAACTCAATGGTAAAGTTATAGGCAGTACCACAACTGGTAGGGAATGGGCAAAAAACAGGCTCCATCTGCCAGCGGAAATGGTTCGTAAAGGGGTGAATGATTTTATTATTCACTGGCCATTGCACCTGGTGACTGTTGTACCATCCTCTAACCCGTATGAAAATATGTACCTGACCACCGGCGAAATACACTCCCTGGAATTGTATTATGGCGGTACACGGAAGCCGCTGCTGGAAGACCGCTCAGCCCTGTCACTGGTGAAGACTTTTTTATTGTTGTTTGCCATCAGCTTTCTGTATGCTTTTAGTAGCCATGCACAATCACATTATGTGGTAAATGGACAAACTTTCAACGTGCGGGATGTCAACAGGCAGATTGCATTTGTGATGAAAGAAGTAGCGGTACCGGGAGCCTCCATCGCGGTGATTGACAATGGTAAAGTTGTTTTTTCCGGTGGCTATGGTTATCTGGATATGCATGTCACTCCCCATCAGCAGGTGGATGTCAATACAAAATTTCAGGCGGCTTCCCTGTCTAAAAGTTTTGTGGCCTTTGTGGCTTACAAACTGATGGATGAGGGGCTGATACAGCTGGATACACCGATGTATAGGTACCTGGATTATGAGAAACTGCAGCACGATCCACGCTATAAGCTGATTACCCCCCGTATGGTGTTGAGCCATACATCTGGCATCGAAAACCATATTTACCAGAATGATAAAAACAAGCTGGAAATTATAGAAACCCCTGGCTCCACGTATTCTTATTCAGGTGAAGGCTATGTATATCTGTCTATGGTGATAGCCAAAATCAGGAACAAGCCGATTGAGCAGATTTTAAAAGAAGAAGTATATGAACCCCTGCAACTGAAAAATACCTATACCACATCAAATGGAGAAGGCGATGTGAACCACGCAGAAGCGCATGATCAGTTTGGGCGATATATAAAGCGATGGAAAAATACCGAGCCCTTCATCATGAGTCATATTCACACCACCGCAGAAGACTATGCAAAGCTGCTGATAGCGATCCTTGATTATACTCATTTTAGTCCTTCACTGTTGGCAGAGGTACTAAAACCCATGGCGCAGGTAGAGGCGGAAATGCAATACGGGCCAGGTTTTGAATTGTACCTGGGCAAGTCAGACACCCTGGTGTTTCAGGGTGGCGATGCACAGGGCTTCAAAGGACTTGGTATTTACTCTATGAAAAACAAATCAGGCTTCGTGTATTTCGGTAATTCCGAGCGTTCTGAAAAAATAGAGCGCAGGCTTTGTGAAATCACTACCGGCATGAACGTTACGCCCTGCTTCTCCATAGAATTTGATAACCAATACCCCAGCACGACCAGCAAGATATTTAAAGTCTACAGGGAAGAAGGAGAGGAAAAAACAAAAGCATTGGTCGATAAAAAATACCTCAACAGAATCCCCAATGTATTTACCCCTACTGACCTGGTGGAGCTGGTGTATTATCTGAAAGATGAGAACTATGGATTGGCAAAATATATCGCAACGGAATATTTCGAAAAATGTCCTGACTGCAGTGGTAAAAAAATAGTGAAAAAATGGCTTAGTAAATAACTGGCGGATTGCGCCACTTTCAATAACTCTTATGATTAAAAGTATGCACAATTTAGATGTTATACAGGAAGAAATAGGACTGTGTTTTACAATAGACCGCAGTCTGCCCGGCCGGGGTTATTTGGCGCTGCTGCAGAAAGCAGTACAGTATGCAGACCGTGCCGGTTTCAGTTTTGCCTGGGTGATGGAGGCAGCTGATGTAAAACAGAATCCCACCATTATACAATCTACGCTATCGGTGCAAACAAAAAGAATTGCGCTTCGCGGCCAGTGTTTATCGCCTGATAGAAGAGATGCGATACGCTCGGTAGAAGATTGGTCTATTGTTGATAATCTCTCTAATGGCCGTATTGGGGTGATGGTGGCGGCAGATTTTGATGAGGCCATGAACAGGCATGTGGCAGAACTCAGGGGATTGTGGAAAGGAGAATCTGTAAAGCGCATGAATGGCGTGGGTAAGGAAGTGGAGCTAAAGGTGTTTCCAAGACCATTACAGAAGGAATTGCCGATATGGGTATGTATGACAGCCGCACATGATGAAACGGCTTTTAAGAAGGCCGGAGAGCTCGGCGTTCATATACTGGTAACACCTGACCTGCATTCGGCAGAAAAAACGGTGCAGTATAGAAAAGCGGCTAAAGAACAGGGCAGGGTGGCATGGCTGGTAGATCCCGGATATGGCAACCTGTCTGCGGATGGCGTGAATGAAATAGCATTTAAAGTCGATTTGTCCTGGGGGGAAGCGCGTGTGATTAATTGCCTGGAAAATCTGGCAGCCAGTCTCAAATCCATGAATCCTGCATAAATATCCTTTTTATATGAAACCATATTTTAAGCAAATTTCCCAGCCCCACGTCATCGGAGAAGAGCTGATGGCGGATGCGATCAATGGTTTAAGGGCTGCCGGATATACATTAGCTGCATGCGCAGCAAGACTGGGTGTAAACAGCATGAGCGGTATCCCTTTCTTTAATGGCACGCCCAGCATCCAGGACAAGGTAACCCTGTTACTCGACCTGTTCATTCGCCAGAAAGCGGTGCTCATGATCCAACTGGAGGAGATTCTTTCTATAAAACAGCTGGAATCCCTGCAGCAGATGAACCTGATTAACGTAGAGGCAGGCGAAGTGACCTCCGATTTTTGTTTGTTTCCCTGTTATGATAAATACATTGTAACAGATCATATCGTAAAGAATGATGCCATCAACCAGATCATGTACCTGTTTACCGAGTCTTATATTCTTGGTGGGGTAGTGGAACGCAAGCCCTTAAAAAGGACCCTGGATTTATGCACCGGCTCCGGTGTACATGCTATCCTGGCGGCGAGCCACAGTGAAGAGGTGATTGGAATAGATATTAACCCCAGAGCCATCGCTTTTGCTGAATTCAATGCGCAACTGAACGGGGTCCATAACGCAAAATTCCTGTTAGGGGATCTGTATCAGCCGGTGGAAGGCGATTTTGACCTGATCATCGCCAATCCACCCTATAACCCCGATGTACTGACGCGGGCCGGAGAAAATTTCTGGAGCGGTGGGGTAACAGGTATGGAAGTCCTGAGCCAGATTATAAAAGGGCTGCCTGCATTTTTAGCAGAAGGTGGCAGAAGCATCATCATTAGTTTGTTCCCCATTATGCCGGGTACCACCATACAGCAATATGTAACAGAATGGCTAGGCAGTGATAGCGCCTATTTTGATGCGTTCGAAAGCACGGTGTTCACTGATAATTCCAATTCTATTTACTACCAGATGCCAGCCTATATCAAAAATGAGAATTTCAGGTTTGGGCTGCTCCGACTGAAAAAGCGTGTCAGCAGCAAAGCGGGCGAGTGGCAGGTGCATCAGATGCAGGCTGTGTTTGATGGCGCTGGAGTACCGATGCATACCATAAAGTTATAAAACGTAAAAAGATGGTTAAAAAGATAGGTAAGTCAAGG
>NZ_DATCVJ010000350.1:0-2311 GCF_036566945.1 Chitinophaga sp.
TTTTTTAAAATAAAAATGCGGAATTTATCCAAAGTTCAGAAAATGAATGAGGAAAGAGATAAAAACAGACTACAGGAAATTGGCGAGCGTCTGCGCAAAATCAGAGAAAAAGAGGCCAAAATAAGCCTTGATGAACTGGCATCAAGATGCGATGTGACCAAAGGCAATATTAGTAATATTGAAAATGGGAAAAAGGATTTTACGTTTACAACCTTCCTTGAAATAGCAAAGGGGTTAAACGTTCATCCCAAACACTTACTCGATCATAATTTCAAGTTCCTTAAGGAAGACTAACAGAAAGCGCTCTGTCCAGGATGATTTTCTTACAACAGTCCAGTAGCGGACAAATGCTGCAAAAATCATCCTAGACGGGACTATTTCAGTAAGTGTGTAAGTTTGAAAATCGAGGATGTTAACTATCTAAATTTTTACTCTGCTTCCAAATATAGTTAAGAACTGATTAAGGATCATGCCCCAATTTCTCATGGGCATGGTCCATTTTTTTGAGGACTCTCTCAGCGCAAGGTATACGGATTTCATTACAGCATCATCAGTAGGGAATGACAGCTTGTTTTTTGTATACTTTCTGATCTTACCATTCAGATTCTCAATAAGATTTGTCGTGTAAATAATCTGACGGATATCAATGGGGAAATCAAAGAACACAGTCAATTCATCCCAATTTTCCCGCCAGCTCTTTACCGCATAAGCATATTTACTAGTCCATTTTTTATCAAGGCTATCAAGCCCTGCTAGCGCAGCCTGTCGGGTGGGAGCTGCATAAATATCTTTTAAATCTGTAGTAAATTCCTTTTTGTCCTTCCATACTACATACCGGCAGCTATTACGGATTTGGTGAACAACACAAATTTGGGTAGCAGAGTCTGGAAATATGGAACGGATTGTCTGGGTAAAGCCATTGAGATTATCTGTTGCTGTGATCAGAATATCTTCCACACCGCGAGCCTTCATGTCTGTCAAAACGCTCATCCAGTAAGCTGCCGATTCATTCTTACCCAGCCACATTCCCAGTACTTCTTTAAGCCCATCCCTGCGAAGTCCAACAGCAATGTGAACTGTCTTATTAATTACTTTACTGTTCTCTCTTACTTTGAAAACGATACCGTCCATCCACACAATCAGGTAAACAGGTTCTAAAGGACGATTCTGCCAGGCGACGATATCCTCAGCTACTTTTGCCGTAATACGGCTTATGGTAGCCCCGGAAACATCAAACTTATAAACTTCCCGAACTTGTTCCTCAATATCAGATACACTCATTCCTTTGGCATAAAGTGACACTATTACCTCTTCAAGCCCTTCTACCATGCTTTCCCTTTTGGGTACAATCATGGGGTTAAAACTGGCATCTCTGTCTCTTGGTACCTTGATCTCTGATTCTCCGTATTGCGTTTTGATCTTCTTTTTACCATAACCATTACGGGCGTTATCATTATTGGTTTGCTCATTCTTATTGTAGCCTAGATGGCCATCCAGCTCACCTTCAAGCATTTTTTCTATACCCCGCTTCTGAATCAGGGCCAGAAAGTCATTCAATTCCTTGCCTGTCTTAAATTGTTTTAAAAAGTCGTCTGATATGAAGTCTTCTGCTTTCATAATACTGTGTATATAGTTTTAAAATTAAGAAAATCGAGGTGAATCCCCGATTTTCAGATTTACACAGTTTATGAGATAGTGTCTCCGGAAAGAAAAATTAGCGATGGAGTAACATATCGTGATTACTCTTTCGAACTTAAAATTTCAATTGCCTTTTCCATCAGTTCATCCCTATCTTTCATAATTTCTTTTATGGTTGGATGTATTTTGTAGTCAATTTTAATGTCAACGCACTGAGGTTAACCTCCGTCCTGATAAAAGACGCCTAGCCCGGAGATCGTTGTGCTTAAGCCGCTTGGAAGGGAATATAGGAAACATTTCCGTCCGCTCCAGCGGTTGTAAGAAATGTATCTATTTGGCTATCAATATTTTCAACTCACAAAGAGCTTTTAGATGATCATAAAACTGGTTCGAGAATTGTCCGACCGGGATCACCGACAACAAAAGCCGCTGCTATAGCGGCTTTTGTTGTATATCCTATTAAGATACTCGAACTTTTTTACTGAGGACCAACATCATTACCTAAATAGGGGTAGATCAAATCGATTTATCTATTCTCTCCTAATAACATTTGTGAACTTCTCCACGGTATTACATTAATTCCATTGCTTCTTTTCTGTGGGGTATCTCCTGCATAAATTACACTTCCTTTATCTGTGCCCGTTATTTTATTCCAGAATTGAAAATTTTTAAA
>NZ_DATCVJ010000351.1:0-2463 GCF_036566945.1 Chitinophaga sp.
AGCACAGGCCACGCATTACATCTCCAACCTGCATCCGGCACAAACAATGGCCATTACCCACAGCGATGCTTTGCGGAGTGCCTATCGGAACCGCGTTCAAAACCTCGAAAATTCGGTGGGTGCCTTTGTTTTGAATGTGGTACTAAAGCCTAATACGTTTAAATACCTGAACTATAATCATTATTACCATGCAACGGATAATGCCTGGGCGGGTATTGATTACGAGCAGGCAACATGGCCGCAAACCTATGCGATGTATGTATCTGCCAGTTCCCGGCATGAAACGTATGCCGATTGTTTATCGGTGATGACCTACATGCGCTACGACGAAATGCAGCCCTGGCAACATACGGTAAATACCGTATTGCAGCCCGGTAGCAGGGGAGCAGACTATGAAGCTTTTAAGGAACAAAAAGCCAGTCAGCTGATAGATTGTGTAGCAAAACAGTTTCCCGGATTCCGCGACTGTATACAATCTTATTATGTGGCTACGCCTTTGTCTTATCGTGATTATATCGGCACCAGCGACGGCAGCATGTACGGAATTGCAAAAGATAGCGGAGATCCGCTACGGACCATGGTTTCGGCCCGTACGAAACTATCCAATTTGTATCTTACCGGTCAAAACCTGAACTTGCACGGAATTTTAGGGGTAACTATCAGCAGCGTCATCACCTCGGCAGAATTGCTGGGGATGGATTTCCTGGTGGAAGAAATTAATCAGTCAATACATTCATAATAGTGAAAACAAAGAAACGAAGCGGCTGGAGAAGACTAGGACGCATACTCTTATACATCATCGGTATTTTTTTACTGCTCTTCATAGGATTGGCTGTTTACCTGGTAGTGGTGAGCAGAGTGACGCCGCCAACCATTGCCGACAAGCGTGCTTTACAATTACAACGTACACAGTTGGACAGTACCTGTTATACTTTAGGTAACAATTGGTTCCGTAAAAGCAACAGCGGGCTATATGAAATGTATGTGGAAGGCGCCCCTTTTGAAAGAGGTGTGATCAATGGTAAACTCTCCGGAGAGCTGATCCGCCGGCAGGAAGATGTATTTGTAGCCCAGTTCAGTAAAATGGTGCCCTCTACTTTTTACCTGCATTTCCTGAAGTATTTTATCGGCTGGTTTAACCGTGATCTGCCTGATCATGTGCCGGAAGAATTTAAAGAAGAAATTTATGGAGAATCTTTTTCTGCTTCTCCCAACTACGATTATATAGGTACTAACTATGCACGGTTAATGAACTATCATGCCGCCCACGACATAGGCCATGCCCTGCAAGGCATGATGCTGGTAGGTTGTACCTCCTTTGGTACCTGGAATGATCAATCTGCCGACAGCAACCTGATCATCGGACGCAACTTCGATTTTTACATGGGCGACGACTTTGCAGCGGATAAGATGGTGGTATTTTATCGCCCGGAGAAAGGTCACAATTTTATGTTTGTGTCCTGGGGCGGTTTTACAGGGGTAGTATCTGGTATGAATGATAAAGGACTCACCGTTACTATCAATGCAGCTAAAACCTCCGTGCCTACTGCCGCAGCTACGCCAGTATCACTCGTGGCCCGTGAAATTTTGCAGTATGCAAAAAATATCCAGGAAGCCTGGGATATTGCGAAGAAGCGGAAGATGTTTGTGTCAGAATCTTTCCTGATAGGTTCTGCAGAAGATAACAAGGCAGTAATTATTGAAAAAACACCGGAAGGGATGGACATGTATACCTCCGGCAAAAACTTTATTACCTGCACCAACCACTTCCAGGGCGATTCTTTGGGTAGTCTTACTTCCAATAAATTACAGATCAGAGAAAGCGCCTCTGAATACCGCTACGAGCGGCTGACGGAGTTAATGAAAGAGAAAGGACCTAATACCGTACAAAAAACGGTGAGCATCCTGCGCGACCGTGGCGGCTTGCACAATGAAGATATTGGGTTGGGGAATGAAAAAGCCATCAACCAATTGATCGCTCATCACTCTATTGTATTTGAACCTAAAAAGGGGATGGTATGGGTATCTACTGCGCCCTGGCAGGAAGGGCAGTTTATAGCCTACGATCTTAACAAGATCTTTGCCATGCACGGCCTCACCTCAGATCATGAAGTATATGACAGCGCGCAGAATATTGCTGCCGACAGCTTCCTGCTATCAAAAGATTATCTTGCCTTTAATACCTACCGTAAGCTGAGAGATCAGATCAAAGAAGGCGCAACAGTAGATATCAAAGCATTGATTGCCGCCAACCCTGCGTATTATCACACGTACGTGCTGGCGGGTGATTATGAATATAAACGCAAGGCATATGCTGTTGCAAAGCAATATTATGAAACGGGTTTAACGAAAGTAATTGCTACCAAAGGAGAGGAAGATCATATCCGTAAGCAACTGGCATCGTGTAACAGTAAACTAACAGCTAACCGCTAAAAGCTAAGAGCTATATGATTCTTGGTATAG
>NZ_DATCVJ010000352.1:0-3104 GCF_036566945.1 Chitinophaga sp.
ACCTCTTGTTAAAGGAATGTTATACTCCATATACAAATAAAAGGCCAAAATGTTAAAATGTGATTTATAAAACCTAGCTTAGCAATCCTTTTTTATTTAATACATGGACGATATTAAACACCTGATAGGTAAAGAATTACAGGATTTTGAAAGTAAGTTCGCAGATTCAGTAAAAAGTCATGTGCCATTGCTGGACAGGATCATGCATTACATTGTGAAGCGCAAGGGAAAGCAGATCAGGCCCATGTTTGTTTTATTATCAGCAAAACTTTTCAGTGACAATATCCAGGAGAGTACCTACCGCGCGGCGGCATTGGTAGAATTGTTACATACCGCCACCCTGGTGCATGACGACGTGGTAGACGATGCTAATGAACGCCGGGGCCTTTTTTCTATTAATGCGTTGTGGAAAAATAAAATTGCCGTACTGGTGGGTGACTATCTGTTGTCCAAAGGCTTACTGCTGTCACTTAACAACAATGACTTCCGAACTTTACAAATATTATCTGAAGCCGTAAAAGAAATGAGTGAAGGTGAATTGCTGCAGATTGAGAAAACCCGTAAGCTGAATATCAAGGAAGATATTTATTTTGAGATTATCCGCCGCAAAACGGCGTCATTACTCGCCTCCGCCTGCGCTGCCGGCGCATGGAGCAGCAGCAATGACGAACATACTACCGAACAAATGCGCCTCTTCGGAGAAAAAGTGGGCGTGGCCTTCCAGATAAAAGACGATCTGTTCGATTATGGTTCCACGAAAATCGGCAAACCTACCGGTATTGATATCCGCGAGAAAAAAATGACCCTTCCGCTTATCTATACCCTGGAACATGCTCCTACTGAGACAAGGAAGAAAATAATTAATATAGTAAAAAATCACAATACAGATAAAGACCGCGTAGAAGAAGTCATCCGCCTGGTAAAAGCATCAGGAGGGATTGATTATACCCGGCAGAAAATGTTTGAATACCGCGACGAAGCCCTTGCCATCTTAAATAAATTCCCTGAAAATGCTGTCAGAAACGGACTGGAATCGCTCGTAAGATTTACAACTGACAGAACATTTTAGAAAGAATAAAAAATAATGTATTATGCAGAAAGAGCTTTAAGCTTTACGATTTATCCGTTGCCTTTTAAAATATAATAATGCAAAAACGCTGGACAGTAAAGGCATATCAACCAAATCAGGAACAGTTACTACAGTCATCATTGCGCATACACCCGTTGCTATGCCGGTTGTTGGTTCAACGCAGTGTTACCAATTTTGAGGCTGCCCGGCAATTTTTTCGCCCAACGCTTGAAGATCTTCATGATCCATGGAAGATGAAAGATATGGATAAAGCCATTTCACGTATTGAACTGGCTTTTTTCCAACATGAAAAAATATTGATTTACGGAGATTATGATGTAGATGGCACTACGGCCGTGGCTACTGTGTACGCTTTTCTACAGAAACTCTACAGCAATATTGAGTTTTATATCCCGCATCGCTACCGCGAGGGTTATGGCATTTCCATGCAAGGCATTGAATATGCCCGCGACAACGACTTTAGCCTGATTATAGCGCTGGACTGCGGTATCAAATCAATAGAACATATTACATCGGCTAAAGAATGGGGAATAGATTTCATTATCTGTGACCATCACTTACCAGATGCCGTATTACCTCCGGCAGTGGCCATTTTGAATCCGAAGCAGGCAGACTGCCCTTATCCATATAAAGAATTAAGCGGTTGCGGTATCGGCTATAAACTCATCAGTGCTTTTGCGCAAAAAAGAGGGCTACCAGCTGCTGAGGCCAATAAATTCCTCGACCTCGTGGCCACCAGTATTGCAGCAGATATTGTTCCGATGACCGGAGAGAACAGGATACTGGCCTTTCATGGTCTCATTAAAGTAAATGAAGATCCGCTGCCAGGCATTAAAGCGTTGATCACACTCAGTGCCCTGAAGGAGAAATTAACTATTGCCAACCTGGTATTTGTGATTGCTCCCCGCGTAAATGCGGCTGGCCGAATGGATGACGCCAGGAAAGCTGTCAACCTTTTTATCGAAAACGATGTAGAAAAAGCGGCTGCCATTGCTGCCGTTTTACACGCAGATAATTTCGACAGAAAAGAAATTGACAGCACCATCACACAGGAGGCTATTTTACTGCTGCAAAACGACACAGAGATAGCCAACAGAAAATCTACAGTCCTTTACCAGGCCCACTGGCATAAAGGAGTAGTAGGCATTGTAGCATCGAGGCTGATTGATAAATATTATTACCGTCCTACCATTATACTCACACAATCCAACGATAAAGTAGCCGGATCAGCCCGTTCAGTAATGGGCTTTAACGTATATGAAGCGATTCATCAGTGCAAGGATCTGCTGGAAAATTACGGCGGCCACTTTTATGCGGCGGGAATGACGCTGAAAACGGAAAACGTGAAAGCCTTCCAGGAACGCTTTGAAGAAGTCGTAGCCAGGACCATACATCCCGATCAGCTGGTGCCGGAAATCGTGATCGATTCAGAGATCCACTTCTCTGATATCACGCCCGCATTTTTTAATATTCTCAAACAATTTGAACCACTGGGACCTGAAAATCTGCGACCTGTTTTTCTGGCCAGAAATCTTGTAGATAACGGTTACTCAAAGATTGTGAAAGACGAGCATATTAAATTTTCGGTGAAACAGGGCAGATACGGCCCTACTATGTCCGGTATTGGTTTCTATATGGCCGAGAAATTCCCGGTAATGGCGGATAAAAAACCCTTTGACATGGTATTTTCGCTGGACGAAAATGAATGGAATGGTCAAACTACACTCCAACTAAAAGTAATTGATATCAGAATCGGAAGTAATTGATTTTTATTTGTCCCGGTAAGTAATCTTACCAGGACAAATAAACTCAATTTATTTATGCTGCTTTAACAACCAGGTATATACATCTGCGTTGGCATACGTTCGTGTCCAGGCGTCATGGCCCCCAGTAGGATACTCCGTATACTGCACATTTCCGCCGATTGCTTTCAGGGCCTTCACCAGCGTCCGCGAATTCTCCACATTTACGATTGGATCATCTGCTGAATGGAAAACCCATGTAGGCATGGTTT
>NZ_DATCVJ010000353.1:0-3489 GCF_036566945.1 Chitinophaga sp.
CGATGCCGCATTAATAGAAGATCTGACTGGTGAAGTGTATGGCACTATTACTAATAATATCAGGGATTTGTTACTGGAATTGAATAAGGAAGAATTGACGGCTTTTAACCATATTATGGAGGAAAAGTTGTTTCGGATAGACCGGGAAGATATCCATGAGTATACCGATGGTTCTGATGATGGGTTTCTTTATTGCAGATGTTTTATTGTAGGAATGGGTAGAGCGTATTATGAAATGATTGAGGAAAATCCATCCAAAGCCACCTGTGATGCAGAAGCGGAGATTGTAGGCTTTATTGGCTATATGGTTTACCTGGAATTGTTTGGGGAAGAATTTGAACGCAACACCGTGTATTGTATTGAAACCTGTTCAAATGCCCGCGGTTGGGAAAATGAGTAAAATAGCACGTATGGCCGACGAAGAATTATATGGCATTAATAAAGAACATGCCCATCCAAGAGCGATTGAACTGATTCCGGAAGATTTTTTCTGGGACTGCGCGGATGAATTGGCGCCCTTTGGCTCCGATGAAGGCGACATGGCCCTCGCAGAATTCAGAGAATGGCGTAAAGCCAATCCACATACCCCGGTGAGGGAATGTTTGAAATGGGTGATTGAGTCAATCGGGGAAATAAACATCGAGACATACAATGAAGACCTGCTCGACAGAGACGCGATAAAAGCATTGATGGACGATCCTGCATACGATGATAGTTATTACATATTCACCGTGGATGCATCCGTTATCGCAACGGGATTTGGTCAGCTCGTAGATGAAGGGGTCATCGATGTGGAAAATAAACCCATCATCAGCATCGCTTTAGAACGGCAAATAGCCTGGGCCTTGTTATCGGAAAGCTGGTCCTATGCAGAACAGCATATCGGTTACCTGAACATCATGAAACGTGCACTGGAAGAGGTATAGGGAAGTGGCATTGTTTTTTTGTGAGACGGGAATAATAGGCACTTCGCGGTATATACAAGTGACTTTCCCCTGCTTTTGCCAGAGAAATACCTTTCTGAAAGTAGAAGCGGAATACCAAATGTTGTTAACTTGTAGGGACATTAAAGTGCCTGCTTATGATCACACTCAACGATAAAGTATATACCTGCCCCGTAGATGTAACACTGGGATTTATTGGCGGCAAATGGAAACTGTTGATCCTTTTCCACCTGCATTATTTCACCAAAAGAAGCTACGCAGAAATCAGGGATAACCTGCCGGGTGTTTCAGAAAAGATGCTCAGCCAGCAATTGAAAGAACTGGAAAGAGATCTGCTCATTGAAAAAAATGTGCTCACAAAAAAGCCCTATAGAGTGGAATATGCCTTAACCACCGCAGGAAAAAGCCTGTCGCCATTATATGAGTTCGCCAGTGAATGGGGGATTAATTATTTAAAAACAAATGGTATTGATTATGTGCAGGATCAGCATTTGTATAAATAAACGAAAACGTGGTATCCACAACGATCAGGTAAAGAAGTATATCGACTTCACAGCGGCGAATCATCAGCTATGATTCGACTTAGCTGTTATCGGTTATCAACGATGATTCGCTATTCCATTTCTCAGTTGCCGGTAATCAAGGATGACTCACCATCTAACTTCGCTGTTGTCAGTGATCAAGGATGACTCACCATTCAATTTCGCTACCGCGAGTCATCAACGATGATTCGCAATGATAATATCCCGCTCCACACCAGGTATCTCCATCACAAACTCCGCCCCATAGGCCGTACCGGGCGTTTGATACCCGACCTTCCACTCACCGTTACAGATTTTTTGCGCCATCAGTAAACAACTGTACATCGTGAGCGTATACCCATCCGGACTCTTTAAAGTGACGGTAGCTTTCCTGCCCGCCGTATTGTACACCTGACCCCATACCAAACTGTAAGCCTTGCTGCGCATTTCATCCGTAGGACCGGAAGGCCGCTGACCGATTTTCTTTTTAATAATATTTCGTACAAAAGAAGTACGCAACAACCAGTTAAATAAACGCTGTAACTTCAGTAAACGATACACATTTAGAGGAATTCCGGTATAAGCCGTGATATTGGGAATCCCCGTACTGAAATAAGCCGTCGCTACATCTCCCCAGGGAATGCTCATCGTAAAAAGTTTCTTCGGGCCAAAGTCTATCCATCGCCCATGATGCCCCAGCGAAGTACGTACAATCTTCCCCGCTCTTCTCACCGCACCACCTTCTCCTAATTTATACGCCATAGACATCGCCGTGC
The DNA here is from genome assembly GCF_036566945.1 of Chitinophaga sp. Classification (GTDB taxonomy): domain Bacteria; phylum Bacteroidota; class Bacteroidia; order Chitinophagales; family Chitinophagaceae; genus Chitinophaga. The sequence continues at coordinate 2,242 of NZ_DATCVJ010000353.1, forward strand.
CATGAGACACACCACCACCGGAAGTCGCAAAAGCCAGTTTCAGATCGCTGGCATCAGGCAACAATGTTTTTAATAACACCGCTATACAATCTGTGGGCACCACATCAAAACCAGCGCCGGGCAACACCATAATACCCGCGTCTTTTGCCGCCTGATCATATTGTTGCAGCATTTCAAAAACCGTAATGTCTCCGTTAATATCCAGGTAATGGGTACCTGCCTGTATGCAGGCTTCTACCATCGGTTGAGCTGTTAAGTGGAAAGGGCCCGCAGCATGAATTACAAATTTGACAGCTTTCAATGCCTGCACTAATGCCGCAGTATCGTCCAGCGAAATTACTTTGTACGGCAACTGCAACCGGGTGGCCAATGCACGCAGCGCGGTTTCATTTCTGCCTGCCAGAACAGGCTGAAGATTATACTGAGCCGCATATCTGGCAATCAGTTCACCGGTATATCCATTGGCGCCATAGAGCAGGAAAGAGTTTTGTTGCATCCCGGAAAATACGAAGAAACGCGATGTAAACGCACCCAACCAAAGAAATAACCAGTAATTTTTACAAGCGGGAAGCCGGAAAGCTTTCCTTTCTGCCGTCGATAGACTATCTTTTGTATTAAAACCTATGTTATGAAAAGACTACCTGTATTCTTAGCCTTATTCTTTTCTTTCCTCGGTATCGGGAAAGCACAAGACCAGGCAGTAGGCGCCTGGAAATCTGTAACCGGCGAAGTCACCAGCGTATTGCTGATTACACCTACCTGGTTCACCGTGACAGACTACAACGCAAAAAGTTTCGTAGCCAGTTACGGAGGTACCTGGAAAGCAGGAAACCCCGGCGAAACGAGCGTCACCATTTTTTATAATACGGCTAAACCAGAGCAGGCCGGACAAAGCACGAATGTACCCGTTGGAATGGAAAACGACCACCTGATAACCGGTACTGCCGGCGGCGGTAAACAGGAATGGACCCGTATCGACGACGGCACCGGCCCATTGGCCGGCAACTGGCGGATTACCTCACGGGAAAATGAAGGGAAAATGAATCCCATTCCCGACGGACCCAGAAAGACATTTAAAATTTTAACAGGCACCCGCTTCCAATGGGTGGCGCTGAACGTCGAATCCGGAGAGTTTTTTGGTTGCGGCGGCGGTACCTACACATTTGAAAAGGATACCTACACGGAAAAAATAGATTTCTTTTCCCGCGACAGTTCCCGCGTAGGCGCCGTACTCTCTTTTAAAGGAAC
>NZ_DATCVJ010000354.1:0-5907 GCF_036566945.1 Chitinophaga sp.
ATCCAATACCGGATTCAGATCATCAAACTGCGTATTCACAGGATAAGGTAAATGTACGGTTCCTTCTGCTGGTTTTTTAATATTAATCATAAATATATCCAGTCCGCCAAAGCCCCGAAGACCATTGGACGAAAAGAATAGTTTATCGCCGATGACAAAAGGATACAACTCATTTCCATTGGTATTTACCTCCGGACCCATGTTCACAGGTGCTTTCCACCGTTTGTCCTCTTTGTCCCAGTCAGCATAATAAATATCTGTACCACCCTGACCGCCGGGCATATCGGATGCAAAGTACAAACGTTTACCGTTAGGAGCAACTGATGGATGCAGGAAAGAATAAGATGCCGTGTTTTTTCCCAGTTTCACTGGTACCGGTTTGCTCCATACATCATGGTCCGGCTGATAATTAGCCGACAACAGCTGGGTACCGTTATTATAATTGATATAGGAGTTCTTATCGTTCTTCACATCCGTAAACCGGTTGGATGTATAGATCACCTTTTGACCGTTATCAAAGAAAGAAGCCGGTCCTACTTGTAAAACACCCCGCAGACTGTTACTAAATGGCTCTACCCCATCTTCGGAAATCTGGTACAGTTTGGAGTTGGTATAGAAAGACTGCTGTTCATTCTTCTTAATATCATTAGAAAGGAAAACAATGTTGTTCTGATACAACGCCAGGCCATATTGATATCCTGCCAGGTTTAACCGTAAACTGTCCACCCGGACATTCTCCATAGAATCCCGGTTAAAGAAACTATAGTAGTCCACGAGTGAGGCCTTCAGATTGGTAAAGCGGGCATTATTCTTATAGTTATTCGCATATACGGCGCTTATTTCCTGCGCCTTGGTGACCCTGCCGGTACGCTTCAGCAAATCAATGTAATTAGTCACGTCCGTTACCAGTACATCCTTTCCTGGTTTGTATAACAGCTCATCATACAAACTAATCGTTTTCTCAAACTGCCGGGTTTCAAAATAAGTCCGCGCCAGTTGCAGCTTTGCCCTGTGTAACAGATCGTCGCTGGCTCCGTTGTTAATAACCTCAATACACAGTGAGATGGCCCGCTCATATTCCTGTCTCTTATAAAGACGGTCCGCACGTTTTACCTTAGCCTTACTCCCCAAGCCTCCTATTTGAATATTGTCCTTTACAAAACTGCAGGAAACAAACAGGGAAACAATGCTCAGAAAAAGTATGAGGGAACTGAAACTTAATTTTCGCATACTATTCTTGATTTTATTATAATTAGAAATAACGGGGGGCCACCACTCTCCACTTAGACCATGAAAAACGATAATTCACCATCAACTCATGCGACACCGTTTGCGCACCTTTCAGGTTCGATTGCATGGGCGTATCATAAGAATATCCTATTTGGAGATTCTTGGTCGCCTGTACCTGCACCAAACCTGTCATTGTTTTCTCAGAACGCCAGGAAGCCCCCAGCCATACTATATTCTTCAACAGCACATTGGCATTCAGATCATATTGGAAGCCTGCCCCTTTTACCTGTCGCAATAACACGTTTGGCTTCAGCTTCACATCATCATTGATATTGATAAGGTAACCCGTCTGCAAATAATAGTGCGACTCCACCACCACTTTATTCACACTGTTACCCAGGTCAAAACTTTTGAAAGTAGGAGAAGAAATTCCGATGAAGAACCGGTCCGTAAACAACATAAACCCAAATCCAACATCCGTTTTCCAGTAGCTCTGGTTATGCGCAAACACCGGATCGCTGGTAGACAGGGAGCTGTTATCTTCCCGGAACTGCGACATACCACCCTTGATACCCATGGCCAGATAAATTTTCTCGTTGAGCTTTACCCGCTGGGACACATTAAAGTTGACCGCCGTTTGTGAATTCACCGTGATTTTTTCATTCATCAGCGAAACCCCAAAACTGGTATTGGTAGCTTTAATGGGCGTATAAAAAGAAGCCGTTGCTGTTTTAGGTGCACCATCAACACCCACCCACTGATTGCGCCCTACCGCCGTAAGACTGGACGACTCGTCCATAGATGGGTAAGCCGGATTGATGATCATACCATTGAACATGTACTGTGAATACAGCGGTTCCTGTTGTGCGGCCGCTTGCAGGCAACAACACCAGCATAAAACAGCAACCCCTAAAGCTTTCATAAGACGCTCTTTCATAGGTATCAGCTTAAATATTTAATCAAACTCATCTTACTAATAAATTCGTGTATACGTTAACGTTTAATTACAATAAAGCCGGTGTAACGCTCCTTCTTACCATCTATCGTTACTTCAATATTATAGAAGTAAGAACCATCCGGTACATCATTACCAACACTGCCACCTGCATTAGCACGGCCTCTGAAATTGTTGGACTTGTTATCGTAATTCTTTAATTTAAATACGGTACCGCCCCAACGATTAAAGATCACCACCTCATTATTCGGATACTTTTCAATGTTTTCGATATACATCACATCATTACCCAATCCATCATTATTTGGTGAAATAGCAGGATGTACGCGGATCTTACCACTGTTGTTATTCATGGCACGGCCATCTGTGGAGAATTTCTCTACGGAATCCGCTACGCCATCACCATCCGAATCAAGATCCAGGAAGTTAGGGATACCATCTCCATCTGTATCGTCATCAAAAGGATCACCATTGCCGTTCAGATCTTCCTGACCATCTGTTAATCCATCACCATCTGTATCACAGGTTTTGCACATCGCATCGTCATTCAGGATCACACCCGTTGCTTTCAACGGATCACCTATTACCGGCACATGCTGGCCGGATGGTACTGATACGGAAGACATTTTCAGGATAAATGTTTCGTTTTGTTCAAATGTGGTATCACCGATAATATTCACGGCAATCTGCCCGATGGTTTGTAAAGGAGCAATCACCGTTTGTTTAATGGTATTGTCGAAATCAACACCCGGCGTAGCTTTAAAGTCCATATAAGGATAAGATACTCCTTCCGTAGATGCTTCAAAATCATAATTAAGGGTGATAGCACGGGAGCTTTGTCTGCTCAGCTGTACATTAAACCTCAGCGGTGTATTTTCTCCCTTATTACCTTCTTTCACACTGAATTTATCAGCAGCAAAAGTCAGTGTCAGCGGATCATTATCTGTAATCGTTACCCTTGCGGTATCCTTTTCACCAGCTTTGTATACCAGTGTACTGCTACCTCCAACAAACGGCAGGATAGCGGTTTTCAGATAGCCGTCATCATCGTTGATATCATTATCAGCTGTCGTGATGGTAAAGGTATGCTGCCTGGCCAGCGCCGGTATGGTGATCGTAACAATGTTACCATTCACGGTGCCTTCACCGGCGGTAAAGGTGCGTGCCGCATCCTGGGCAACCTGTATTCTCACCGGCACATCATGTGCAGCGGAAGCAGCGGAGGTAAGCGTAAACTCTACAGCCGTACCTTCTGCTACCGATGTTGTACTGGCAGATAATTCCACCACCAGGGTATCATTATCATGGATAATTACATCCGCGGCTGCGTTGGCAGACAATGGCCAGGTGACGCCAGGAATGCTGCTGCTAACGGTTTTCAATTGCGCCGTTACATTCTCATCTCCCTCTACAATATTATTATCAATAGGTGTTACAGCGATATCCGCACCATGCTGACCAGCAGGAATTACCACCATGCCACTCAATTTCTTATAACGGGTATCTGCGATGGCATTACCTGCTACAGTGTAGGCAACCGTAACATCTTTCGTGGCAGACAATTGAGTATCTGTAAATTGAACCCGGAAAGATCCTGCTACAACTGGCTCGGAAGCATCTGCGGTTTTTGAGATGGTCATTTCACGACCCGGTGAATCACTTTCATCATCATGAACATTCAGTACCACGGTATCGCGGTCGTCTACATCCAGGGCAATGTTTTTACCAAACCGCTTCATTTGCGCCAGCAGCAGTGCTACTTTCATCTGTTCATCTCCTTCTATCACTTTATTATCTATCACATTCACGGGAACGGATATACTATTTTGTCCTGCCGGTATCACCGCGGACGCCTGAATCGGCGAAATATTCGTGGTGCCCGCAATACTGCTTACATAGAACACTACTTTCACATCTGCGGCAGCGGTGAGGGTGCCCGGTAATTTCACAGTATAAGCACCATTGGTAGCCGGTTCGGCTGCATCCTTATCTTTCTGCAGCTGTACCCGCATATCCCCTGTTTCAGGAATCAATACAATGCCCGGTTGTGAAATAGTATATCCGGCAGTTCCCAGCTGTGCAGTCAGCTGCAGCTGCTCATCACCTTCCAGTATATGGTCATCTGCGGTCAGCAGGTGATACACTTTATTATTTTCACCGGCAGCAAGTGTTACCTGTGCAGGTACTCCGCTGTAATCGGCATCATCTGTAGTGGAGGAAGCATTTCTGGAGATGTTGATAATAACAGCTTCAGAAGACGTGATCTGGCTATTCACAAATCCAACCGTCAGGTCACTGCTATTACCTTCCTGTATAACGGAAGAGTCTATACGCACTTCCATTTTCAGGTTAGCGGGGTTCAGTCTGGTAGCATCATCTACGGTAACTGACAAACTATCTCCTTTCATGCCAGGATAGTTCTGCGGTGCTGCAACGATCCATAACAATTCTGGTTTTTCAAGAATAAAGTCGGTGGTTGCCTGGAAGGTAAAGTTTACTCCCGGCGCATTTGCAGGAATGGTCACCGTTGCCGGTAAACTATTGATATCACCCGCACCTGCTACAGAACCAGTTCCCATACTCAACGCTACCGTGATAGGCTTGCCGGAAGTTACTCCCGGTGCCAGTGCTACATTCATGGTATAGTTATTACCTTCCAGTACATGTGTACCGGCAGTCACTGCCGTCAGATGTATTAAACCGGTAGCCGGATCATCATGCGTTCTGTCTTTAATAGTAACCGTGGTATCATTTACTACTGCTGCACTGAAAACCGGATCTGTAATGCTTCCGTTAAACACTACTGTTTCATCATCTTCCAGGATCATATCTTTTACTGCCCTCAGTACAAATGTATGTGTACCGGCATTTTGTCCCTTTTTAATCAGGATATCCCAGGTAGATGGCAACGCGTTATGATCTGTATTGACAGCGGTACTCAGCGTGTTATCTTTATTAATATGTACTACGATATCACGGCCTGCCTGTAAATTACCAGGTAATTGTACGCTCAGTACAGCCCCCTGCGTACCACCTTCATCAATATTAGCTACACTGCTGTGCATAACCACAGGCGATGGTAAAGGATACTGCGCCGCATCATCCTGAATAGTCAGGGTAGGTATGGCAATAGTATAAGTACTGATACCATCTGCAGCCGTAGGGGAAAGTGTAATCGTTTCCGGCCCTTCTGTGAAATTATCTTTCTTAATACCTAAACCGGTAACTACACTGCTGCTATCCAATGTAACCGTAGTAGCCAGTGTATAATCCAGTCCTGCTTCTGCAGTACCTGCTGTTTGTGGTAATTGTATGTGGATAGGTAGAGCGGTAGTTACGCCGGCAGGCAGACTAATGGTAACTGCACCACTATCACCTTCTACCAATGGAGACTTAAAGATATTCACGCTCAGCTGGAGGTTAGCCGGATTGGTACGGGTAAGGTCCTTTATACTCAGTGGCAGGTTATTCACCGTATAGCCATTAGCGGTAGCATTGATCACCAACGCCTCGCTATTCTCCAGCACTTTATCTGCAACAGTTTGCAGCAATTCAAAATCCGCTGTGGTACTTCCATGTGGCAACACAAACGTAGTAGCGGACATCGTATAGTCATCAACGTTTTTGGCAGTAGTTAGTACATTATCGACTGCCAGTTGAATCGTCAAATCTTTTGTAGAAGCATAAGGCACGGATACATGCACCATGACGCGATTGCCCTC
>NZ_DATCVJ010000355.1:0-2387 GCF_036566945.1 Chitinophaga sp.
CATATCCAATAATTAAGAAAACATTACCCACTATGAGTAAAGAAGCAATAAATGTTATGCTTGACATTCATACACAACTTTCCGGCTTACCTGTTCGCTTCAGGGAAAGAGTGTGTGAAGAATGTAATTGGAGCACACCCACTTTCTATCGCAAAATGCGCGGAAAAGACAGACCAAATCCAAACGAGAAAGGAAAAATAATTCCGGCTCTCAGTAATGCGGAAAAACAAAAGATCATCGAAATCATGGAAGAAGTATACGCCGAAGGCGAAGAATACCTGGAGAAATACAGGAAAACTTCCAAATAACCACCATTGTCCTTCATCCCCTGTCTGTAGAAATATTTTTTCGAAAAGTTTGCTTGCAACAGTAAAGCCTTGTTCCCTGCCCCGGGTTTACAAGGCTTTACTATTTAAATGAACAGGTTAACTAAGTTTTTCTTTTTAAAACTAAATTCTTAGTTTTAAGGTTATAAACCGCCTTACTATGTCTCACTACTTAACCCGGTTCCTTTGTATTATTATCCTGGCACTCACCGTTGCACCCGCGCACGGCCAGCAATCTATAGACCGTGCCGAATTAATGGAATATCTGCAAAACCAGCAATACGAAAGCGCCATCAGCTATTTGCAGCCACGGGTAACTCCCAACAACATATCGCAGCTATCGTTGCTGGCCTATACTTATTACCTGTCGGGGAAAACAAAAGATGCGATGGAACAATACGGGAAAGTATTGCAGCTGGATAGTAATAACGTGGTAGCCCATCAATACCTGGCCACTATGTGCATGCAAATGGAAAGTCCGTTGCCCGCCATTATGCACTACCGCGCTATCGTCCAGTTACAACCTGCCAACGCCACCGCGTATAAACAACTCAGCTTTGCCTGTTTTGCTGCCCGGCAGCTGGACGAAGGATTTGAGGCGCTGCAAAAAGCATATGCCCTCAATCCCGCCGACCCTAAAGTAGCCGCACGCCTCGCAGAAGAATGGCTCGACAAAGAAAAATATGCCCCGGCCGATAGTATTCTCTGTGCTTTCCTGCAAAAGGATTCCCTGCAGCCTTCCGTGATCATGACGGCTGTAAGAGCCGCCTGGTTCCTGAAAGATTATACCCGCTGCACCGACCTCGGCACACAACTCATGGAGATGAAAATCATTTCTCCCAATACCTTCAGCTTTGTAACGGCCGCCTGGTACAAACTAAAAAAATATCAACAGTGCATTGCGATATATGAATACCTGCAAGCCAACAGGTCTGAGTCGGAAAATATTATGTACTACGCGGCGCTGGCCCATACCGAACTAAAAAATTATGAGAAGAGCAATGAATTACTCACCACCTGCATTGACCTCGCCACTTCCAAAAGCCTGGATAGCTATTACACCGGTAAATCGGTCAATTACGAAGGCCTCCGGCAATATAAATCGGCCGTCACCAATCTGGATACCGCTTACTACCTTTTCCATGAACCCCTCCGCCAATACAGCATTGGCCGCATTTATGAAGTGCATCTCAAAAATAAACAACAAGCCACTTTACACTATAAACGCTTCCTGAAAACGGGCGATCCTGCTGATCCGACAGAAGCGGATATTTACAAATACCTGCGATCATATGTTGAAAAATAATCTGGTTTTAACATCCTTTTTTAGATTATTTCTACTAAACCACCCGGTTTTTCTTAAATTTAAACCCCGTTAGGAAAATGCTTGTACTTAACCAATAAACAATTACGGTGCTATGTCGTACCCATACCAGATCAAGAGTATTGAAGATTATCAGCAGGCTTATCAACAAAGTGTAATTGACCCGGAGGGTTTCTGGGCCAATGTTGCAGACCATTTTTACTGGCGTCGCAAGTGGGATAAGGTATTGGACTGGAATTTTAAAGATCCGGAAATCAAATGGTTTACCGGTGCAAAACTGAACATCACAGAAAACTGTCTGGATCGTCACCTGGGAACATTGGGCAATAGGCCCGCTATTATCTGGGAGCCGAATGATCCGGAAGAGCATCATCGCATTATCACTTACCGCGACTTATATAATAAGGTTTGCCAGTTTGCGAATGTGCTGAAGAACAATGGCGTAAAAAAAGGAGATCGTGTGTGTATATACATGGGAATGATCCCTGAACTGGCGATCTCTATACTGGCCTGCGCCCGTATAGGAGCTGTTCACTCCGTGGTGTTTGGTGGCTTCAGCGCCCAGTCAATCGCAGACAGGATACAAGATGCACAATGCAGCCTGGTGATTACCTGTGATGGCGCTTACCGCGGCGCAAAGGATATTCCATTGAAATCAGTGATGGACGATGCACTGATGGCTTGCCCATCTGTAAAAAAAGTAATTGTATGTACCCGCACCCGCACCCCGGTGAGCA
>NZ_DATCVJ010000356.1:0-5869 GCF_036566945.1 Chitinophaga sp.
TTCATACAATAATTTAAGAACCTGTATTCCTTATCAGAAAAGGAATACAGGCCATGTTATATTCAATTTACCCGGACAACAATGATATATAATCAATATTTTTAATCCAAATTAAACGACTTATACCTATGCTTCGGGGACTCTGGTGGCTGATTCTTTTCTTTGGCGGCGGCTTTGCTGCTTTGTTTGGTAGTAAATATATGTTTACGGTTAACCGTTTCACAAGTGCTGCTCATCATCACCTGCTGGTAGTAGGTGGTATTGCATTGATAACAGCCGTTGTATTTATTGTATGCCGGGAAATATATCACCGGTCTGAAAATGAATTACCGGTATTACTACAGGGAAATGTTTTTCTGCATGTTATTACGGTAAGCGTGAGTGCATACATTGTATGTGTATTTTCGTATGCAGGACAAAAAACCAGGCTGTATATAGATAACGGCGGAAAGGACATGACCTTTCAGGTAGCGAATATCGGGAATTATACACTGAAAGCGGGAGAGCATGTGGTGGTGGAAGTTCCCAAGGGGCTGACTATTGTCCGTTCAGGGCAATCTGCAAAAGAGTTGAATTTGGAGGGAAACGGCTCATGGGTATATAATGTAGACAGTGCACATACTTATGTAGAATCTGATTGTCACTATAACCTGGAAGGAGTGGAGTTTCCAAGGGAAGTATCGTCTGATAATAACCGGCAGATTATTAAGAAAGAATTTTTTGTGACCCATGCAGATTTTGTACTGGAAGTACCTCACACGATTACCGTGGGAGAGAATGATTTTAATAAGACGGTTAAAAAACGAATGCTAATCCACGAGGAAAAACCCGATCCGGTTTTACCGCTATAACTCCTCCGTTTACCGCTTATTGAACGGCGTTCACCTTTTTATCGTCCCAGGTCAGCGGGGTTGTTGTATTTTCGATTGTCAATTTAAACCAAATCTGCTTTAGATGAACAATCAACAACAGTCTCCTGATCCCATTCTGGAAGTGAATCAGCTGAATGTCCGCTATGGTACTTTTCAGGCGGTAAAGGAAGTTTCTTTCGGTGTACGTGGTGGTGAGATCTTCGGTTTACTGGGTCCTAACGGTGCCGGCAAAACGAGCACGCTCAGTGCGATAGAAGGTTTGTTAAAGCCCGTGTCGGGCAGCGTGACCGTAGCCGGTTTTAATACGCAGGAAAAGCCCTTGCATGCCCGCGCCAACATGGGCGTTCAGTTGCAGGCTACCAGCTTTCAGCCGGAGCTGACCATCGCTGAAATTATCCGGCTCTTTGCCAGCATTTACGGGGTAGATCTGAATGATGAAAAAGTAAAGCAAAAGCTGTCGGAGATCAGCCTGGAAGATGCTGCCGGTAAAAAGATTTCGCAATTATCCGGAGGACAACAGCAGCGGGTATCGCTGGTGATTTCCACTATTCACGATCCACAGCTGGTGTTGCTGGATGAACCCACTACAGGACTGGACCCACAGTCGCGGCGACAACTATGGGAAAGGATTGAACATTTCCGCAACAACGGCCACGCCGTACTACTCACTACACATTCCATGGAGGAGGCGGAAGCTATCTGCGACCGCATCGCTATTATTGATCATGGGCGCATCATTGCCATTGATACGCCGGAGGCATTAATAGAAAAGCATCGTCATGATCCGGAAGTACTGAAAGTAGTACGGAAAGGAAAGGTGACCCTGGAAGATGTATTTATTGGTTTAACCGGCACCGCTGTTCGCCCATAATTAAACGCGCTTAACATGGAAACAAGAATACCTAAAAATTCAGCTGTGATGTCCGCCTTATTGCGGGCCGATTTCACCACCTTATGGCGTAACCGCCGTTCGTTCCGCCTGGTGCTGATAGTGCCATTGATCATATTGGTGTCCTGGAAAGGACTGATCGATAAACTGGGCGGTGTGTTTGTGCTTTCCGCCTGTATTACCATTGGGCTAACCAGCATAGGGCTGATGGGCTACTCCAACAGTATTGCGAGAGACCGCGACCGGGGCGTGTTTCAGCGGCTGCGGGTGGGGCCCGTTTCCGCCTGGACGATTATGATCAGTCGTATAACGGTGCAAATAGCCATGATTATTTTGATGACGATACTCGTTTTTATAGTAGGATATTTCGTAGATCATATACAGATATCGGCGGCCGGTTATGTAGCCGGATTGCTGATGGCTACGCTGGGAGGCGCTGTGTACCTGGGTTTGGGACAGGCGATTGTAGGCCGTATTAAAAATCCGGATACGGTGAACTCTACTACCCGGCTGGTTTATTTTGTTTTTATTATGATCGGGATGTTTGGTGAATTTGGTGTGTTGGGCGATATGATAGAAAAAATCGTGATCTGGTCACCGTATGGCGTGGTAAGAAAAGTATTGGCGGGCAGCCTGGATCCGGCTACCTGGCAGCTGGAAACAACGTATGCGTTGCTGGCGTCCGTGGGCTATACCATTGTTTTTGTGGTGCTGGGTGTGAAGTGGTTTAAATGGGAAAGTAAGTAGCGGGTATTGTATTATAGGGAGATGGATACCTACACCATCTCCCTATAATATTTATAACATTTACTTCGTCGCTTTCATTTTTGAATTAAGGAATTCCCATTCGTTGAGGTGTGCATTCCGGTGTTCTTTTTTTACAATGGCGTCAAAGCCGGGTAACAGGTCGCGATGTGCGGCTGCTACATCATGTTCTTCTGATTTATCTTTCGAGAGATCATATAATTCCCAGGCGGCGTCCGGGTTTTTCTTCAATCCGTTTTTGATGGCTTTCCATTGTCCCATACGAATCGCCACTGCACCACCTTTTTCCGGATATTCAAAGTAGATATATTTTCTGTCGGCCTGTTGTCCATGTTTTCCGGTCATTTCCGGCAGCAGGGAAATACCATCGTTGGCAGGAGCTTGTATGCCTGCGATGTCGGCAAATGTAGCCATCATGTCATATTGTACGCCTGGCAGCTCGGATGTTTTGCCCGCAGGAATTTTTCCAGGCCATCTGGCAATGAAAGGTTCCCGGATACCTCCTTCGTAAAGGTCCATTTTAAGCCCTTTAAGACCCGCGACACTGTTGAAGAAGGAAGCGTCCACACCGCCGTTGAAAGTGGTGCCGTTGTCGCTGGAAAACATGATAATGGTATTGTCGTCCAGTCCCATGCTGGCCACCAGGTTCATGATAATACCTATTTGTGTATCCAGGTAAGTGATCATGGCTGCGTAAGCCGACAATGGATATTTATGCGGTGTGTATCCCTGTTGACCGTAATATGGTTTTTCGTTGAACTGTCCGATGTATTGTTTCAGTGCACTGTCCGGCACCTGTAAGGATACATGTGGAATAGTGTACGGCAGATAGAGGAAGAAGGGCGCCGAGTGATTTTTTTTAATAAACTGAGTGGCTTTTTTCGTCAGTTCATCTACTGCATAATCCTTGCCTTTGTAGTAGTCAAAATCGCTGTCGGTGGCCGTTTCCGGCTGCAACGATTTATGTACATTGATAAAGGTATTATTCAGGCTGTCGGCCTTGTCATTTTCCCAGAGGTGAGTAGGGTAGTAGTTGTGTGCCTGTTTCTGATCGATGTAGCCGTAGAAATAATTGAAGCCTTGTTTGTTGGGATTGCCGGTGCTGTATTGCATGCCGAGGCCCCATTTGCCGATAGCACCGGTAGTATATCCGGCTTGTTGGAGCATGCGGCCAATGGTAACGGTACCTTCCGGTAAAGGCATTTGTCCGCCTTCGAGTGAATCCGGGAAGCCCCCCATTTCATAATTGCCTCTGATATAAGAATGTCCGCCATGGCGGCCGGTGAGCAACATACAGCGCGCCGGCGCACACACGGGGGTACTGGTGTAGAACTGGTTGAAGTGAATGCCCTCTGCAGACAAGCGGTCAAGGTTAGGTGTCTTTATTTTCTGTTGGCCGTAAGGGCCTGTTTCTCCGTAACCCAGGTCGTCCGCATAAATAAATATGATATTCGGTTTTTGCCTGACAGTCGCCGCTTTCTTGCTTTGTGCCGCCGCCGTGATGCCTGGCAGGGCTGCCAGCGTTAGCAGGAGGATTCTTCTTACCATAACAATCAAAATATTTGCATCAAGATAAACAGGTTATGGTAGAATACATAAGGTTACAACATTATTGCGCAAGCGTTTGCGTACGGATAATTACTTCGTCAATGCGGTGGAGATCCATTTTTTTGATTTCAAAAATGACCTGGTTCAGCATTACTTTTTCGCCCGGCTTAGGGATATGTTTTAGTTTGTCGATCAGCAACCCTGCTACGGTGATATCTTCTTTTTCATATTCCCGCAGCCATTCATAGTTCAGCGTTTCCCGGATATAGTTCAGTCTCGTATAACCGTAGGTTAGCCAGCTTTTATCCGGCTGCTGTACCAGGTAGCGTTCCGTGGCATTGAATCCTGGCAGACTGCCACCCAGCAGTCCGGACACAATATCATGGTAGGTGACCATTCCCTCGCATTCCCCATATTCATTCACCACAATACCCATGTTAGTACTTTCCCGCCTCAGCTGCTGGAAAATATCATATACTGCCTGGTTGGGAGAAAGGAAAGAAATGGGAGAGAGGATAGTGGTAATGGGTTTGTCGGGGTACAGGAAGAAGTCCTTTACACCCAGTGCGCCCAGCATTTCCCCTTTCTCGTTCCCCACCGGAAACGTGCGGTGGATACTACGTTTAATCGTATCCGTTATTTCGTCCCTGTTCATAGTATCCTTCACATAAGTAATCATGCTGTCCGGCGTCATAATGTTTTCCGCCACGAGGTCATAGGCAGAAAAGAGGTTCTTATGCAGTGTGAGCTCGCCTTTATCTATCAGCCCCTGTTTGTAGGCAGCCGTTAGCATACTTCGTATATCGTTCTCCGTGAGTTTTTCTTCCCGGATGGTATTAATGGAAAACAGGCCCAGTATGAATTTGGTGCTGGCAGTAAGTAACTTAATAAACGGGTAAGTCACCTTGGAGAAGATCAGCATCGACGGCGTAATCAATATGGATACTTTCATCGGATCCAGCAGGGCCAGCGTTTTAGGGATCAGTTCCCCGATAACAATAGTAAGATAAGTGATAGAGCCCACGCCAACGAGCAATGCTGAAAGATGCGCCCAGGAGCTATGCATCCCCCATTTAATAAAAACAGGTTGCAGCCAGGCAGCCATCAGATCGCCCCCGTATAGCCCTTCCAGTATACCTACGAGTGTAATGCCTACCTGTACCGCGCTCAGAAATTCATCCGGATCTTTGATGAGGTTCAGTACGTTCAATGCCTTTTGGTTGCCGTTATCCGCCTGTTGCTGGAGGATATTTTTATCTACAGATATCAACCCGATCTCCGCAATGGAGAAGTAAAAGTTGAGCGCAATGAGGATGAGTATAATGATGATGGAAGCCATAAGGAGGGCGGTTTTCAGATAGATAACAACCAGTGATCGTTATTGTTTATGATATTGGTTTTCAATAGCAATGAGCATGCCGGTTGAAAAAATAGTGCAGTAAAATTTTGGAAAAATAAAATGGCTGCGTATATTTGCAACCCCTGACACGATATCAGTTGCCCAGATGGCGAAATTGGTAGACGCACTGTGTTCAGGTCGCAGCGCTCGCAAGGGTGTGCTGGTTCGAATCCAGTTCTGGGCACTAGAAAGGTTGTAAGTTATTGACTTGCAACCTTTTTTTTATTTGTGTCAATGTCGTTTTTGTACGCTTTTACGGATCAAGTTGAAAACTTGGGGGATTAGTGGAAATTTTAAGCATAAAGTTTAGTCAATCTGTAAAGAAAAAATTCTACGTCCCGTACACCTCTGAGTGCATTCCTGAAGGACTTTATTTTGGCATTAAAAGACTCCGCA
>NZ_DATCVJ010000357.1:0-4684 GCF_036566945.1 Chitinophaga sp.
CAGGATGCCGCCAAAAATATTTTCACTCCTACACCTGTTAACACATCGTACCTGAGTAACCTCTCCGGCAAATTTGAAAAAATCAATAACGATGTCATTAAAAATTTACCAAAGGAAAACAAGCATGCGTACAAAGAGGTGTATGCAATGCGCTGGGCGAATATAAAATCAAAATTCGACGACAAGGAAATTTTCACCTCACCCGTGGCGCAACAATACATAGATAGTATGCTGACCTCCATCATGCTCAACAATCCTATGCTGCAGGCCCGGGATATTCATTGTTATTTTTCCCGTTCGTCCGTACCCAATGCGAGCTATATAGGTCAGGGGATTATCCTTTTTAATATGGGATTATTCCGGCACATGCAAACAGAGGGACAAATGGCTTTTGTGTTGTGTCATGAGTTGGCCCACTACTACCTGATGCATAGTGAAAACAGCATCAAAAAATATGTGACAGACATCAACTCTAAAAACGTACAGCAGCAGCTGCAGGAAATCAAAAAAGAAAAGTACCGGAAACAGGAGCACCTGGAAGCCCTCAACACGGGGCTTAAGTTTGACAGCCGCCGGCATAGCCGCGATCACGAATCTGAAGCAGATTCACTGGGATTGGTATTCCTGCACAATACTCACTTCAATACGGCCGATGCCCTTAGCGCACTGGCATTACTCGATACCATTGATACGGATTCGTTGAACATTCAAGCCTGCCTGGAAAAAATGTTCCAGTCGGCCAAATATCCGTTTCAGTCCCGCTGGTTAGCGAAAAGCGATCACCTGTTGGGTGGTCATGCACAATTTATGCATAATGGCGTGATGGAAGATTCATTGAAAACACACCCGGATTGTCAACTCAGGATCAAAGTACTGGCACCTGCTGTGGCAAATTATACCCAGGAAACGTCCGATACCCGCATTAACCCAGCAAGGTTTGACGCATTGAAAAAAGAGGCCTCCTATGAAACCATCGAGTTTGCATGGGCGAATAACAATTATACCGGTAGTCTTTATGAAACGATTTCGTTACTGCAACAGTACCCCGATGATCCCTACCTGATCAGTCAGACCGGTAAAATACTGAATAGCTGCTACAGTGCCGAAAAGCAACATCATATTGGTGATAAGATCGACTTGCCGGCACCTGGTAATCCGAATTCGTATAACCTGCTGGCACAGTTTCTCAGGAACCTCTACCTGGAAGAATATGCCCTGATCAGTAATAATTATCTCCAGCAATATGCGGCAAAGCTGAATAGCTATGCGCCGTTTCAAAAGGAACTGGCGAAAAGTGTTGCCATCATTCAGTAAAACATTATCCCTAATAAAGCATACCTATGATCAGGAAAATATTGGCATTCACTTGCTGCATGATAATGTTTATCATGGCGCATGCCCAGCGAAAAAAACTAAATTTTGAAGATGTTTCCGGTGCAAGTCTTATTAACACAGGTAAGATTATGCGCAATAATAAGATTACAGGCTCCTACGTATTTGTGTTTAAGGAGCTTATTAATAAAGATACCAGCCGTTACGGCCTGCAGATTTTCGATGAAAACAACCACAAAATAAGGGAATACGGCTTCACCGATGTACCACATATATACGTAAAAGATGCTGCCTCTGCTGACAGTACAACGGCCTTTCTCTTCGGCTTCACTCATTCCCCGAAGATTGAATTAAAAATACTGGATGCATCCGGAAACCTCAAACTTTCTTATACAAAACCTTATCTCAAAGAAGAAGGTACACGACGCATCCGCTCGACTTACATTAACGATGAAGTGTATCAGGGATTGTATGACGCTGGTGCTCATGGCTATGTATTGTTACTGGACCTAAAGTATAAGAGACATACCATTGGCTATGAAGTCAATTATTTTGATACCGATAAAACTTACACCTGGACTTACAGAAAATCACCAGAAGCACATGTCAGGTGCACGGCAGCATTTCTCGCTAAAACCGACCAGCTGATTATGTTCAATGTTAACAGCCAAAGGCGACAAAAATTTTCCACTGCGCTGACAGCGTTTCGTTTTGATTCAGACAAAAAAGCATTTGAGATAAAGGGTACCGAAGAAAAATACAACCTGGTTCCCTCCTTTGTCATTCCGAAAAAGGGTTCGGATTCTATTACGGTAATGGGCTATTATTTTACCGGTACCCGGAATGTAAGGGGAAGACCCAGTAAAGGTATCGGATTTTATGACATCAGCCCCACCGGAAGCATTCTCACCAAAACCTACAACGCCTGGAACAAAGAATTATCCGGCAGTCTGGATGCCAATCGCAAAGGCAAAATAAAAGGACTGGGTTATCTCTTCCTTCATGATATGATTGGTGGACCAGAAGGAAAAATGTTTGTGGTAGCAGAAGGCTGTAAAAAAGCGTTTACTATGGAGACTTTGGCCTTTAAAAGCTATACCACCGACCTGGTACTCCTGGAATTCGACAGCAAATATCATCTTAAACGTAGCAACGTATACGAAAAAGAAAAGCATCTGTTGTCTGTCATGCCGGATTGGCGCAATATTCATACGCAGGGGTATGTATGGAAAAAGTATGGTAGATTTGATTATAGGTTTACATCCGTGTCGGAAGACTTTAAAAATTTCGCCATCTGTTATGAGGATACCCGGAAAGTATCTAAAAAAGAAATCGGCAGCTTTCACATCATTCGTTTCAATGGTTTAAAATTCCGGAACGATGACCTGCCTTTGTTTAAAGATAAAACCACCATCAGCGTATACCCCGCTAAACCCGGTACGCTGATGATTTACGAAAGTTCTCCCAAGGGCACTAAGATGCGCCTGGAAAAAATAAGTTAATACAACTACCCGTTTTTTACCGGAAAGCCGTACGCATGCCAGCGTGCGGCTTTTTCCGTTTACATGAATGGTGGATTATAATAATACCATTCATTCTTCCACAGTAGCAACTAAACTATTTTCGCACGCGCCGGAAAATGATTTCCCTGCGCTGCTCAAATCCCATATGCTCGTAAATACGGATGGCCCGCTCATTCGCCAGGGACACATGCAGGTAGGATACCGTACCAGCCGCCGCATGTTGCTGGCAAAGCCGGTTGATCAGTCTTTGTGCATATCCGCGCCCGCTGTAATCCTTGTGCGTACAAATAGCGCTTAACTCCGTAAACCCGGTGAGCCGCATGCGCTCTCCGGCCATGGCTACCAGGGCGCCCTCCTGCCTGATCCCGTAATAGTTTCCCAGCAAACGGGTGTCTTTATTATAGTAACCCGGCTGCAAACTATTAATCAGGTTAAACATATCTGTTGCATCTGCTTCGCCCAACAATGAAACAGTGATATTTTCATCGTCCATCATCGGGGGCATGCTGCTTTCCAGCACCATTTGTGCGCAGGGCAGCTCATGCTCCACCACCCAGCCTTGCGGAAGCGTGGGCAAATCGCCGATGATAAAAAAAGTTTCCCCTGCATTCATCCAGGGATCCAGTTCTTTTAAACTGTCTGATTGCGTATCACCCACTGCTACAAAGGGGACAATTCCGGGCTTATATCTCTTAGCATGATCCGTTCCCTGCGAAAAATGGGCATGTACACTGGTTAACGCACCCCAGGCGGGGTTGTCTAATACGGTTTCCTTCATGTGGCTAATGTATGAAATTCACTTACATTTCCCGGATGAAAAAACATATTTTTTTAAGTATTATCTGGACTAACCCTGACGGATATACTTTTTCAGGAATACACCGGTGAGCGATGCTTTTTCCTGCATCATCGCCGCAGGCGTGCCTTCAAAAACAACGGTACCTCCCTCCCGTCCGGCTCCCGGCCCCATATCAATGATCCAGTCGGCCTGACTGATGATGTCAAGGTTATGCTCTATCACCATCACGGTGCTGCCACGGTCCACCAGCTTGTTCAGTAACACAATCAGGTGGCCTACATCCGACCCGTGAAGTCCGGTGGTGGGTTCATCCAGTACATAAATATTACCGGTAGTTTCCAGCTGCGTCGCCAGCTTTATCCGCTGCCTTTCGCCGCCGGATAAGGAATCCAGTGGTTGCCCGAGTGACAGGTAGTTGAGTCCTACTTCCTGTAAACGCCGCAATATGATGCGGGCTTCTTCTTCCTGAAAAAATTCCAGGGCTTCCTCCACGTTTAACTGCAGTACCTCGTCAATACTTTTGCCCCTGAATTTATAACGTAGTACTTCCGGCGTAAAGCGTCGTCCATGGCATACTTCGCAGGTAGTGACGATATCGTCCATAAAGGCCAGATCCAGCGAAGTCACACCCAGCCCTTTACACGCCGGGCAGGCGCCGGCGGAATTAAAACTGAAAAGTCCGGCGCTGACGTTATTACTTTTTGCAAAAAGATGACGGATAATATCTGCTATCCCGGTATAAGTGGCAGGATTGGAGCGTATAGAACCTGCCAGGGCGCCCTGATTGATGCAGATGGTCTCCGGGTACAAACGCGGTATCATGCCGTTAATCAGGCTGCTTTTGCCCGAACCGGCCACGCCTGTCACCACTGTTAAAACACCTTTGGGAATATCGACGCTTACGTTTTTCAGGTTATGCAGCTTTGCATGGCGGATAGCGAGACTATCTTTCCATTTCCTCACCACCGGTTTTACGGGTGTTGGTTTCCGGAGATAGGTACCGGTCAGTGTACCCGATGTCAACAATCCT
>NZ_DATCVJ010000358.1:0-1801 GCF_036566945.1 Chitinophaga sp.
CGGTTATTTTTTCTCTTCATGATATTCCTGCTCTGTGTTAATAGACCAGATATTGGATTTGGTAACGATACCATTGGTGATATTGTCTACCGCCACCATGGCTGTGAGCATGGAGTGATCTGAGTTATTGTATTTGTGCATACCATTGCGGCCTACGAGGAACAGGTTTTCGAAAGAATCTATATAAGTTTTGAGTTCATCGAAACGTTCGTAGGTACCCCAGTATGCCGGATATGTTTTTTCCATTCTGAGTACGGTGGCGTCCAATACATCTGACTGTTGCGCCAGACCAATTTTGCAGAGTTCTGTAATAGCTGTTTGTCTGATTTCTTCATCGGTCAGTTCCCAGAAATCATCTCCTTTATTACAGAAGTATTCCATGCCTACCCAGGTAGTATCCGGATCTTTCACCATGTAGGGGCTCCAGTTATTAAAGAGTTGAAGGCGTCCTACTTTCACATCTTTTTCCTGTATATAAATCCAGGTATCTTTTAATTCCAGTGGTTTGTGCTGGCCAGTTTTTTTATCTTCGAAACTGAGGTTTTTTAGTAAGATACCGATGGTGATGAAGTCACGGTAATGCAGTCCTGCTGCGATTTCTCTTACATTGGCAGGTACATCTGTTTCCATGTCGGCCACCAGTTCTTTGATAGGCATGGTAGAAAAGAAATAATCTCCTTCCAATGTGACTACTTCGCCGGTTGTGCGGTCTAATACATCAATGGCGGTAATCTGGTTGCCGGAGGAGTGAATCTTTTTCACGTCGTGCTGCATGAGTACCGTACCGCCTTTGTTGATCACCTGGTGTGCTACTTCTTCCCACAGTTGACCGGGACCATGTTTGGGGTAGAGGAATTGTTCAATCAGGCTGGTTTCTACATTTTTTTGTTTGAGATCTTTGGGTTTCCCGGCGGCGATAGCTGATTTTACTGCATGTGAAATGGCTTTGCCGATGGAAATACCTTTGATTCGCTGTGCGCCCCATTCAGCAGAAATGGAGCTACAGGAAATGCCCCATACTTTTTCGGTATAGTCTTTAAAGAAAAGATGATAGAGTGTTTTACCGAAGCGGTTAATCATAAAATCTTCCAGAGACTTTTCATTTTTTCTTGGAAAAACTTGTGCCCACAGGTAAGAGAACATGATGCTGATGGTAGTGGTGAATCCCAGTTTACGCAGGGTATCAATGGATAGTTGTATGGGATAGGTAAAGAATTTTTTGAGGAAATAAATACGCGAGAGGCGTTGTCTCACCAGCATAATCAGGTCGGGGTTAGGAGCTACCAGGGTATCGGTGCTGCTGTTGTTATTGCGGGTGGCTTTTACTTCCCGGGTTTTTGACTGATAGCTGATAGAAAATATTTCCGCGGCTTCTTTATCCAGCGGCATCATGTTCATCCACCAGTCCATTACGCGATCGGATTTGGAGAAGAACCGATGTCCTCCAATATCAATGCGGTTACCTTTGTAGTTGACCGTTTTGGAAATACCACCGATGTCAGTACTTTTTTCCAGTACTACAGGTAAGATACTGGTGCGCTGTAATAATTCATAGGCAGCAGTCAGCCCGGCAGGGCCAGCGCCAATGATGATAGCTTTCTTTTGCATGAGCGAATGAGGTTGTTGAATAAATGATTTCTGAGGTGAGCATGTTGTGACGACGACCTACTTGTCTGTAATGAAGTGTTGGAGCGGCTTCCCCCGGACATAAAAATGGTGGAACCTGTTAAACGTTGGCATAGCTAAATGGTTTTATGCAGGTACTTCCAACGAAGGAATTACCTGTTTTGAGGGTGTATAT
>NZ_DATCVJ010000359.1:0-4300 GCF_036566945.1 Chitinophaga sp.
CATCTCCATCTTTCAGAATTTCTATGCTGGCAATATCATCCGGGCTAATACTGTTGAGCGGACTCCTGGAACCCTGTACCGGCGTACCTAAGGCGTCGAACTGATTCAGCGGCACCGAGAAAAAAGGGACGCCGTCTACAATATATAATGGTTCATTGCGGGTTACATAAGGACTACTTTCTCCGATGGAGTTTTGTCCGCGGATTTGTACAGATACATTGGCGCCTGCTTTACCGCTGGTAGCAGTGATTACCACACCCGGCGCTCTGCCCTGCATGGCCAGCAGCGGATTACCTACCGGCTGCTCTTCAAATACCGCACTGTTAATCCGGCTGATAGCCCCGGTATTATAACGCTTGGTAGTAGTACCATAACCCATGATCACTGTTTCATCCAGCACGCTGGTGGCGCGTGATAATTTTATATGGATAACCGGTCTGTTGTCCACCGCAATATGTTGTGGTACGGAGCCCACGTAAGTAACATCCAGTGCGGCATCTTCCGAAATACCCCGTAAAACATATTCTCCCTGTGACCCTGTGCTGGTGCCGGTGCTGCTGCCACTTACCTTGATGGTAACACCCGGCAAAGGCGTACCGTCGGTATCTGTAACGGTACCGGACAGGCTAAAAGAAGCAGCAGTATTATTATTACCTGCTGCTTTTTTGTTCAATACAATTACCTGGTTTCTTCTGATTTCAAAGGAGATATTCCTGTTGCTGAGTACATAATTTAATACGTCTTCCAGTGTTCCCTCTTTAAAATCGAGTGTTACTTTCTCCTGATCATTCAGCAGCCGGCTATCGTAAGAAACGGTAAGCCCTGTTTGTTTTTTGATGGCTTTAAAAACACTTTCTAAAGTCAGTTGTTGGCCTGAAACAGTTACCTTCCTTGCTTTTCCACCGTCCTGCGCATATACGGCGGTACATAGTAAAACGGAAAATAGTGCAGTGATACTACCACATACCAATGACTGCCGGAGCCATCTCCGCAGTGAGTTTCTACCCATAAAATAGATTTTGGTTTAGTCCGAAATAATCAACATCGGACTAACTACAAATGAAAATGCAGTTCGGGTGAACGGTAGTAACAAATTTTTTAAGGCAGGTCGAAATGCAGCTGATTGCCGCTGAAATAATAGCGTATATGCGTAGTCGTTTGCAGGTCCTGCAAAAACTCCGGTAATTTATTTTTCTCTACCATCCCGGTCACCATGGTGTTACCCACCATCGGATGATCAAATACCACTTTCACATCAAACCATCTTTGCAGCAGTGGCTGCATATCCTGTAAGGTAGTGTTGTGAAAATAACTGATCCCTTTCATCCAGCTGAGTGCATCACCTTCTTCAAAGTCCTGTACCCTTAATTTATCCACTCCGCTGTACACTGCTTCCCTGCCGGGTTTCAGCTGTATCTTATTGCTATCTGGCCCTATTACCATGACCGCACCTTCTACCAGCGAAGTGGTTTCTTTTGTGTCGTAAGTATTAATATTAAAAGCAGTGCCCAATACCTGTACGGTAGTGTGTGCGGTATGTACTATAAAAGGCTGGGTACTGTTTTTCGCTACTTTAAAATAACCTTCCCCTTCCAGATATACTTCTCTTTTATTGCCGGAAAAATTAAATGGAAAACGCAAACGCGTGGTCGCATTCAGCCATACTGCTGTACCATCAGATAGCGTAAGCCGGTAATCCTGTGCAGGCGGCACCTGCAGGGTATTCATGGCATTGCTGCCATTGCCCGTATAGGCCAGGCCGTTAGTGCCGTTTTGCAATTGTACGTCGCCGGATTGGAGTTGTTGAATGGCACTATCGCCAGTGAGTGCCACTGCCTCCTGCCCTGCTATCAGTAACTGCACCGCTTGTTTTTTCGCAGGAACATAATGATTCCCGGCAAGTGGTGCTTTCACCGCTGAGGGCCTCAAAATAAAATAAAGACCGCCCGCAGCCAGGACTAACAATACGACAGCCGCGCGGAACAGCCGGCACCGGTACAATGGAATAATCACACCTGCTTGCGCCGGTAAATGCGCAGTAGCAGTTCTTTCCGGCAAAACAGCCGGCTCCATCACTATTACATGGTCGACGCCGGATTGTGCGGCATGCAACAACGCCAGTTCTGCCTGCGGATCCAGTCCACCGGCAAAATCAGCCGCATTCAGCACGTCCGCTTCCTCTGCCAGCACAGCCCACAAGGCACGGGCTTCCGCGTCGGTAGCCAACAAGTCGGACAGCTCTTCCGAATCAGATTCGGATAAGGTGCCGGTGAGTTGTTCCATGAACAATAGCCGTATGTGTTCGCTACTCGTGGTCATTACAGTGATACTACAATTAATGTATGCGATCGGGTGAAGACAACCCGTTGATTTTCATTTTTTCCCTTAAAAATTTCAAAGCCAGCTTCAGATGTGTTTTCAATGAATTAAGACTAATCCCCATATCATCTGCTGCCTCCTGGTATTTTTTCTGTTGCAGATATACCAGCCGGAAAGCCTGCTGCCGTTGTACCGGCAACTCACTCATAGCGCTGACTACCTGTTGATACAGTACCACAGAGCGACTTTCAGGGATCATATCCCGCTCCAGCTGCAAACCATACGCCTCCAGCTCCCGCTGCTGATACTCCTGCTTCTTCAGCAAATTCAGGCAACGGTTCTGCACTGCACGGAAAAGATATCCTTTTATCTCCCCATGCAACTGCTGATACAACTGCTTATCCCACATTTCCAGGAAAAATTGCTGCACCAGGTCCTTGGCGGCAGATTCATCCTGCAAAATAAAATACGCATTTGTACAAAGCATCCGGTAATACTTCAGGAAAATAGCGTCATACGCCGATTTATCCCCCGCATTCAACCGCTGTAGCAATAATATGTCCTGCTGTTCCTCCATGACTGGCTCCACGTCCGAAATACACTGGTTGGTTGGTTTTGCCCGATAAAAGTAGTAAAAAAGAAAGCAGGTAGTATAGGGAGAAAACTATTTATAAGGATAAATGGTTAACGATTTGTTATTGGCGGGGCAAAAAAAGGGCGTATCTGGTCTGAGATACGCCCCTGTTTATTGTCTATTGTACAATCAAAGTACCAGGTAAACTTTCGTAGCAGCGGGCTTTCTCTGCTATCGTTTTTTTACCAAACATAGGTCGCTACTTCCCCACTGTTGAGGGAGGTGGTGGCCAGTTTATTATTTGATTTGATCTGGAAAGTTTGCGGGGCAGCATCGTTGTTCACAACAATCAGCACCAGTTTACCTGCAGGTGTTTTAAACGCCACATTATCCAGCTTACCGGGAATACTGGAAGCAATTCTGACAGCGCCTGCCGGTACAAACTTAGATGCATGGCCTATTACATAGTAGGAAGAATTACGGGATATAGCAGTACTATCAATGGTAATACCACCCAAACATTGCGAACAACCACCTTTATCGGTATGCGGATTCCATTGTGCATCTGCGGCCAGATTCCATTGCAGCACATTACGGCTCCAGTTACGGGTAGCTCCAATAATCAGCTTGCTGGTATTGTTTTTCAGCTCGTTGGCAAAACTACCTTTGCCATCCGACCACTGCTCGGTGAAGTACAGATTTTTTGCAGGAAATTGCTCATGCACTGTACTCAATGCATCAATAGTACCACCATATAAATGAAAAGCAGATCCATCTATAAAAGGATAAGCAGCGGGATCTTTTAAAATGCTGATAGGATACTCCGGCTTGTCGCAGTTATGATCATACAAAATGATCTTCGTTTTCACACCTGCCTTTTTAAAAGCAGGTCCCAGATGATCTTTGATAAACATTGCCTGATCCTGTGCCAGCATCAGCATACTGGGATTATTTTTTGGATGCAGGGGTTCATTCTGAATAGTAATGGCATCAATAGTAATACCAGCGGCTTTCATTTCCTTTACATACTTCACAAAATATTGTGCGTAGGCAGGATAATACTCCGGCAGCAAACTACCGCCTATAAAGGAGTTATTGGTTTTCATCCAGGTGGGCGGCGTCCAGGGAGAACCTAATATTTTGATGGCCGGATTCAATGCGATGATTTTTTTCAACACCGGAATGAGGTCCTTTTTTTCTTCGTTGAGATTGAAATGCTGCAATGCCGTATCTGTTTCTCCATCGGGCATATCATCGTAGGTAAACACAGACGCACTGAGATCAGATGCGCCGATGCTGAGCCGAAGATAGCTGATACCAATGCCATTGCCTTTTGTCAGGAATAATTCCTCCAGCAATGCTTTCTGCTGAGCTGCAGGTAACTGATGAATGAGGGTGGCACTACCG
>NZ_DATCVJ010000360.1:0-5802 GCF_036566945.1 Chitinophaga sp.
ACAGGGTACGCAACACCCCTTTATGTGAAAGCGCTGTTATTGGCGCTGCCCTGGGATTGTCTATCGCTGGATTCAAGAGTGTGGTGGAAATGCAGTTCGCCGATTTCGTTACCTGCGGTTTTAACCAGGTGGTAAATAACCTGGCCAAAATACATTACCGCTGGGGACAACATGCCGATGTGGTGATCCGTATGCCTACTGGTGCCGGCGTTGGCG
Source organism: Chitinophaga sp. (assembly GCF_036566945.1). Classification (GTDB taxonomy): domain Bacteria; phylum Bacteroidota; class Bacteroidia; order Chitinophagales; family Chitinophagaceae; genus Chitinophaga. The sequence goes on from NZ_DATCVJ010000360.1 coordinate 217, forward strand.
CCGGTCCCTTTCATTCTCAAAGCAATGAAGCCTGGTTCACACACGTTCCCGGTCTCAAAGTAGTGTACCCAGCCACCCCTGCAGATGCCAAAGGCTTGCTCACAGCGGCTATTGCCGACCCTAATCCGGTCATGTACTTTGAACATAAAGCGCTATATCGCAGCATCAGCGGCCCTGTGCCGGAGCATTACTATACCATTGAAATAGGCAAAGCCGCGCTGGTACAGCCTGGAGAAGAAATCAGCATTATCACCTATGGCAGTGGCGTACATTGGGCTATGGAGTATGCTGCACAGCACCCGGAGATATCTATCGGTATCCTGGACCTGCGCACCCTGGTACCATTGGATTATAGCGCTATCCGGGATATAGTGTCGGCTACCGGCAAGGTACTGGTGCTCCACGAAGATACCCTGACTGGTGGCTTTGGCGCCGAAATCAGCGCCTGGATCGCCGAACACTGTTTTTCCCTGCTGGATGCCCCGGTGATGCGGTGTGGCAGCCTGGATACTCCTATTCCATTTGCCGGCGCACTGGAAAAAAATTTTCTCGCCAAATCAAGACTGGATACGTGTATACAGCAATTAACCGCCTGGTAATAAATCCTTTCATTGGGAATATGCCCCGAAAGTTTTAATTTGCATCCGGAATTAAATAAATCATTATACTATGTTGATGAATCTTTTAACAGTAGTACACACCACCAACTTTTATAAAGTTGGCGATAGTATTGGTCATTTCTTGGCACCTGTAGCCATTATAGTTTTTGCTGCTATGTTTATCTACGCCTGGGCGAAGTACGCAAAACTCTAACAGCATCGCTTTTTCACATCGCACTATAAAACAAAAGGCTTCCTTTAAACGGGAAGCCTTTTGTATAGCTGCTAGTATGGCGGATTAACCGCGTCCGGCAGCAATTATTCTTCGGGGCGGATATTCAGGTTGTAGTACTGCTCTGTGTAACGCAGATTCTCTTCATCGAAACACACAAAAATCACCTCTTCCATTTCCGGATGTGTTTCCAGAAATTTCACTACGGTATCCATGGCAATAAATGCCGCAAGGTCTTTCGGGAAATGATAAATCCCTGTACTGATATTAGGGAAGGCTACTGACGTTAAGTGATGCCTGTGGGCCAGCTCCAGGGAATGACGGTAGCAGTTGGCCAACAATGCTTCTTCGTTGTATGTTCCGTTATTCCATACCGGGCCCACAGTGTGGATCACATGCTTCGCGGGTAAGCGTCCTGCTGAGGTAATCACGGCTTCACCGGTTTTGCAACCGCCCTGCCGGGCTATTATAACTCTGCAATCGGCCAGTACGGCTGGTCCTCCAGCTCTGTGAATAGCACCGTCTACCCCGCCACCGCCCAATAATGAGGAGTTGGCGGCGTTGACAATAGCGTCTGCTGTTATTTTGGTGATATCACCTTGTATGATCCTGATTCGTCTGTATGCCATGGGTTATACTGTTCGTACATATACCAGTTTCCCGGTTTTCTTGCCACTTTCCCGGATGTCAATTTCAAAGTTGGGAAAGCTTTTCAGTAACTGTAATAATTTATTGAAGCCATAGTTGCGGGCATCAAAGTCCGGCTGTTTCTTCAACAGCAAATTTCCTAACTCACCGAGGTAGGCCCATCCATCTTCGTCTGCTATATCGTTTACACTGGTAGAAAGTAGGGTGATCAATTGTTTATCGGCCTTACTGATGCTATTCCGTTTTCCCTTACTGGCTTTTGGTTTGCCACCGGTATCGGTATCAGCGTCGGTGTCAGTATCAGTATCCGTTTTTTTCCTGACCTGTAATATTTCCAGGTAAATAAACTTATCGCAGGCAGCCCGAAAAGCACTGGGCGTTTTCTGTTCTCCCATGCCGTACACCCGCATACCGGCTTCCCTCAGGCGGGTGGCCAGTCGTGTAAAATCACTGTCGCTGGACACGAGGCAAAAACCATCTACCCGACCGGTATACAAAATATCCATGGCGTCGATGATCATCGCCGAATCTGTTGCATTTTTGCCGGAAGTATAACTATACTGTTGAATAGGCGTAATGGCGTAGTCGAGCAGCACCCCCTTCCACCCTACCACTGTTGGTTTGGTCCAGTCGCCATAAATTCTTTTAAAAGTGGGGTTGCCGTATTTCGCTACTTCTTCCAGCATGCCCTTGATGTTGTGATAAGGTATATTATCGGCATCTATCAGTACCGCCAGGCGGAGGTCACTCGTAGTATTATCCATTTTTTATTGTTTTTGGGATGAAGAGGTGACACTAACAAATGTAGCCAATTACTTAAAACTAAAAACGTGTTAGTGACAGCCTGTTACTGTTACCAACACGTTGCTTATATGAATGCGATATTATTTGAGATAAGAACGAATCATCCAGGCCAACTTCAGGTGTTTTTGCAGCATTTGGGTGGCAAAATCAGCAGCGCCTTTGTCTTTGTATTTTTCGTCAAATTCGTCTATCAGTCTGCGCAGATTACGAACAATTGTTTCGTGATCATCCAGTAATTCCTGCAGTTGTTTTTTCTGGTTATTGGAATACTCTGATTCCAGGAGGTTGGTGAGCTTTAATACGTCTGCATAGCGGCCTTCTGCATAATGCCCGATGGAGCGGATATATTCTGCTACTTCATCTGCATATTCTTCCAGCTCTTCATATTGTTCTTCATAGAACTTATGCATTTCCATGAAGTTGTCGCCTTCAATATTCCAGTGAGAGTTGCGTGTTTTAGCATAGATCACTAATTCATCTGCCAATACTTTATTTAATTCTAATGCTATTTTCTTTGTGTTTTCTGCTGAAACACCAATGTCGATTTTCATATCCTTGAATTTTTTTGGTTATTTAAATTTACGACTTCGGGAGATAGTTAGCTATGACGGTTGTCATGATTTAACAGCCGGTTAATATAAACAGGCTTTGCCCTGTTTTTGTTCATGCTCCCGGAGGTGTCAATTACTTTGCTAAAATTGTACCATTGTTCCTAATTTTGTGTGCATGTATCAGTCGACGGAGAGAATTTACAGTCTTCATTTTATTCTACTTTGCCTTAGCAATGCTCTTTTTTCTGCCAGCTTCAATATGATGATTCCTGAGCTGCCGGCTTATCTTACCCGGATGGGGGGCGCTGATTACAAAGGATATATTATTGGCTTGTTTACTTTGATGGCAGGACTTTCCCGACCCTTCAGCGGTAAACTTACGGATACGATAGGACGTGTGCCTGTTATGATTTTTGGCTCACTGGTATGTGTTATTTGCAGCTTAATGTACCCGATAATAAGTTCTGTAGGGGCTTTCCTGCTGTTAAGATTCTTTCATGGATTTTCAACGGGCTTTAAACCTACCGGTACATCTGCCTATGTGTCTGATATGGTGCCGGTAACGCGTCGGGGAGAGGCGATGGGCATGGTAGGTTTGTTCAGCACCATTGGAATGGCGATGGGGCCTGCCATTGGCGGTTTTGTAGCGGTACGATGGAATATTAACATTATGTTCCAGCTGTCGGCGGTATTTGCATTATTGTCTGTGGTAATACTGATCGGGATGAAAGAAACGCTGGTGAATAAGCAGCGGTTCCGGTTTTCATTGTTGAAGATCTCCGGTAATGAAATTTTCGAGCCGCTGGTATGGTCGCCGGTGATCATTACTTTCCTCACCTATTTCAGCTATGGTGCTATCCTTACAGTGATTCCTGATTTCAGTGCCTTCCTGGGTATTTCCAATAAGGGATTGTTCTATACTTTTTTCACAGCCAGTTCTATTGGGATTCGTTTATTGGCAGGGAAGGTATCTGACCGGTATGGCCGCGTGCCGGTATTAAAGATTTCCGCTGTGTTGATGGCGGGTTCTATGCTGATGATGGGGCTTGCCGGAAGTAGTACACTCCTGATGGCGGCAGCTGTTTTGTACGGCATCTCTGTAGGACTTAACGCGCCGGCAGTTACTGCATGGACCGTAGATCTGGGCCGGCCGGAACACCGTGGCCGTGCACTCGCCAGTATGTATATTGCAATGGAAGCAGGTATTGGGCTGGGGGCTTATTTCTCTGCATTTATTTATAACAATCAGTCCGTTAATTTCCCGCTTACGTTTTATGTGATTGCAGGTATCACGCTGATGGCTACACTGTACCTCAGCTTTGTGTATAGACCGCAGCAGGCGAGCGTTCGATGATCCAGGCGTTATAATGAAGGCTGCTGCTGTTCGGCTCCCGAAAGTGTTCGATACAGGAACTGTTACCATCCAGGACTGCTCCCGAAAGCATTCCGTGGTACCGTAATGGCGGGCCCGTTATTCCTCTTCCGTTACTGTGTTTTCCTGGCCATTGACAGCTATTGCTGCTTGCGGAACTGCTTCTTCTTCGGGTGGAAATTCTGCCGGAATCACTGTTATCCGATCTTCTTCCGGTGGCTGTAAATCTGCGATCATTTCTTTGGGTAATACTTTCTTATTATCCAGTCCCAGTTTACGCATTTTTTCCGCCCGGCCTACGAGGTTGCCATTACCAGAGTTAAGCTTGTTCATAGCGTCTTCATAGGAATGCTGACTACGCTTCAGGTGTGCGCCGATGTAGCCCATATCTTCCGCAAAGCCTACAAATTTATCGTAGAGGGCACTACCCTGCCGCACAATTTCTTCTGCATTCTTATTCTGTTTATCCAGTCGCCACATGTTATCAATAATACGCATGGTGGCCAGCAAAGACGGTACACTTACCAGAATGATCCTTTTACGGAAAGCGAAATCGTACAGATCTTCTTCCTGCTGCATAATGGCCAATGCATAAGCTGGTTCAATGGGGATAAACAGCATCACAAAGTCCGTCGTGTTTTTATACAGTGTATGATATGCTTTGGCACTTAATTCACTGATGTGATTTTTTACAGACTGCAGGTGCATTTTCAGTGCATACTTCTTATCCTCTTCATTACCTGCACTACAATATTGTTCATATGCTTTCAGTGATACTTTGGAATCTATGACCAGCTGCCGGTTTTCCGGGAGCTGTATGATCAGATCCGGCTTTCTTAGCTGCCCGGTTTCATCCCGTTGAGCATCCTGGGTAAAGTAGTGTACGCCTTTTTCCAGGCCGGATGCTTCCAATACCCTTTCCAGTATCATTTCTCCCCAATTACCCTGTTTCTTGGTATCTGCTTTCAGGGCGTTGGTCAGGTTATTCGCTTCTTTCGACAGGGTTTGATTCAGCTGTAATAAGCGTTGCAGCTCATTCTTCAGCTCTGAACGCTGGGCAGTTTCCGCCACCAGTGATTGTTGTACGCTACTGCGGAAGTTGTCGATCTTCTCGGACAATGGTTTCAGCACATCATCCATTTTCACTTTGTTCTGCTCCATAAAGGTACCCGAGATGCGTTGCAGAAGCTGCTGGGCAATATTTTCAAACTGTACTTTGAATTCCTGCTGTACCTGCTGCAGCCGGTCTTTTTCCCCTGTCAGCTGTTGTTGCAGGTATTTATTTTGCTCCATGAGCCTTCCCTGCTCAGACATCAGTACAGAGAATTCTTCGTTGATCCGTTCCAGTTGCTGCTGCTTTTCTTTCACCAGCATCGCCTT
>NZ_DATCVJ010000361.1:0-1569 GCF_036566945.1 Chitinophaga sp.
TGTGGAATCGCCAATAATCCTGCTGACAGCGGTGATCTGGTATTTACGCAAATATCGCAATGGGGAGTATTGCACGCTACCGCACGTAATTGAACTGCTCCAGGTTGAATACAGTAAGCTGTTCACCATGATCCGATGTGAGCCTGAGCTGGAAATTTTAATTTCTCCGTTTATTTCTGCTTTTGAAGCGGGGGTAATGGAACAGTTGGAAGGACAGATAGCTGCCGCAAAAATTGCAATGGCAAGATTATCCAGCCCCGAATTATACTTTGTTCTTTCCGGCAATGATTTTAACCTGGATATCAATAACCCGGAAGCGCCACAGATCTTATGTATGGGTAACAACCCACAGAAACAGGCGACGTATGGCGCCGTTCTTTCTTTGTACATAAACCGCCTGATAAAACAGATCAACAAAAAGGGGAAAATGAAGTGTGGCGTGAGCTTCGAGGAATTTCCCACCCTGACCGTTCAGGGTATCGATTCTTTGATCGGGACGGGTAGATCCAATCTTATAGCTACCACTATTGTTATCCAAAATCTGGATCAGGTCCGCAAAGATTATTCCCGTGAAATGGCAGATGTGTTGATGAACCTATGCGGCAACATTATTACCGGCCAGGTATCCGGAGATACTGCCCGTCAAATGAGCGAGAGAGTGGGTAAGATTATGCAGGACCGCGCCAGTACCACCATCAACAGTTCAGATACTTCCATCAATCACTCCCAGCAACTGGATATGGCGATCCCCGCAAGCGTGATCAGCAACCTATCTGCCGGCGAGTTCGTGGGAATTGTTGCCGACAATCCAGGGCAGGAAATAAAACAGAAGATCTTTCACTGCAAAGTGAAGAAGGATGCCAAGGCTGCCGATCAGGAACGGAAGGGCTACGAAGGATTACCGGTTGTTCGTAGTCTGGAAAACGGCGTTGTTCCAAAGACCTTCCTGCGGATCAAAGAGGATGTTACCGATATTGTTAATGCTGAGATTAGTAGTATAATGAATAATCCGGCAAAGGCAAATTTGATAGTAGGAAAAGCAAAGCCTTAATACGGGATCACACGGGATATTTCCCTGATATTAATTTAAACCCTTCTTCAACGTGCCACGGGACCAATAGCAAATATAGGTTCTATCTTTCATGCTGACAGATTGCTCATAACTATCAATCAGTTCCGGAAACAAGTTCAGAAGTTCGATAATTGCAGCACATAGTATCATCGTATTAAATTCCATATTATGATACATAATTTTCTTCATCTCCATTCCATCTAGTAAGTAATTACCAAGTTGCATCGTCCCTATAAATTCGGAATGCGCATAATTAGAGTACCATTTCCAGGGACTTACAAAATATTGTTCTTTTATTCTTGAAGACTTAATTATATCCTCCCATCCCACTAATCTTGCCGGAGGATTATTCTTATCAACTTTTTTCTTGTATTCCGGTATCAAATTCTGATACCATTCATTATTTGCTATCTTTTGTCGCAGAGATAGAATTTCAATAGCTTCAGCGTCTTTTTTGGCAATATTCTCAGGTAATGTACTTGAATAATTTTGGCGAT
>NZ_DATCVJ010000362.1:0-14316 GCF_036566945.1 Chitinophaga sp.
TATGATCATCTTCCGTAGGTAGTATGGCATAGTTGCCACCGTGATTAGACGCCACGACTATCATCCAGTTTTCACCGGCATAGGTTTTACGGGCTTTCACCGCAGTGAGCAGCTGACCAATATAATCATCTGTTTGAAGAATGGCCGCCCGGTATTGTGGTACACTCAGATCGTATCCATATTGTGCCCCATTAACATCTACCTCATTGTATTGCACCATGACGAGGCCGGTGCTGTCTGCGGCCAGCTCTCCCAGTGCAGCCGTAGTAGTGGCCGCATCGTCATCTGCAAACACTTTGTTTACATCAGCATTAGTAACCAGGTTGCCCAGATCATTGGAAGAACTAAAAGTGCTTATGCGTGTTTGAGGCGCTCTTTCCTTGATGTATTTAAAGAACATCGGGAAGTTGTTCAGGTTGTTACCGTCGAGCGTATTACCATCTATATTATGTTTTTCCTTGTGTACACCGGTGAGGAGATCGGCCCAGGTAGTATAGTCTGCAATTTGTGTATCTGTGATGGAGTTCCAGCTAAAAATGGCGTGGTCTGTGAGCGCGGTAATATTGGGGGCATTGGCATCACGCACCGACTGTCCACGGGCGCCATCGATGATCACCATCAATACTTTCGGTTTTTTCACACTTGCGCTGGTCGTATCTGTAAAGTCTTTTGGTGCCAGTACCCGGTCAAATCCTTTATTACAGGCGCCTCCCGTCAACAGTGCTGTCAGCAGGCATAACATCATCCACAGCTCCCGCATTATTTTATTTTTTGGCATGTTTCAATGAATTAAAATGTTACGATCATTTAAGTAAAAGCCGGGTGATATTACCGACAGGCTGCTCATCAAATTTGGAAAATCCGCCGGTGATCAACAGCTGTAGCTGACCGGAAAAAGTCCGGGTTTCCTGTACGCCGGTGACAATGCCGTCCACGTCGCCGGTGGTGTTGTATCCTTTGGCCAGCGCACCGCTTGCATCCAGCAAGGCAAAATGGCCGCGGTGCACGCCACCATAACTTTTGAAATAACCACTCACCAGCACCATGCCGTTAGACAGCTGTTTGGCATACGAATAACTATCTTCACTATTTCTTGCGGCTCCTTTAAACGTAGGGTCCACCGCACCTTCGGTTGTCAACATCACAAGTCCGTTCCGGACTTTTCCGTCGAAGGTGATGAAGCTGCCAGACAATGTATACCGGCGAGTGGCGTCGTTATAGGTGATAGATGAAATCGGATTATCGGCGCCGCTTCCTGTTTGGAAGGTGCGGTCAATAGCGCCGTCGGTATTCAGCCGTACAATGTTATTCACGGCTTCATTATTGTATTTTGTAAAACGACCTACCAGGATCAGCTTTCCATCATCTGTCATAAAAGCATCGTTGATAGGGCCGTTAGGGCCGTCGTTACTACGATGCAGCAGGAAGTTGTAGTTAAAGGAAGAATCCAGGGAGCCATCTGCAAACAAACGCACCACGTTCTTTATTCTGACAGAATCTGTCACCAGTGAATCGCGTTTGCGGCGATAGTCGGCAATACCGTATACCCGTTGCAGGTAGTAATTGAAACTACCGGCAGCCGTAATAGTGTTGCCATGTACAAAGGCCCGCTGCACATTTCCATCTACTCCGCCGTTAAAGGCAGGCACCGTATCGCGGTCCAGGAAAGTTCTCACCACCATACTATCGATGGTACCGTTACTATTTAATACCGTCATGTTGTTGATTTCCCCGAGATGTACATCGAAGGTGGAAAAACCTCCGCCAATCACCATTTTACCGTTCGGAAAAGCAGCAATGGTATTCAGGTTACCGCTCACACCGGAACCGGTTTGTAAGGAGCGGTCCAGCTCTCCATCTTTGGAGGTAAGCACAATACGGTTCAGTGGTTTTACTGCTCCTTTGTTTTCATAATCAGAGAAGCCACCGGTGAGTATGATCCGACCATCTGGCATAGGAAATGCCTGACTGATATAACCATTGGAACCCACCGTTGCTTTGAAAGTATTGTCCAGTCCCAGTTTACCATTAACACGAAAAACAGGTCCAAAAACAATCCGGTCACCCACCGTTACGTACCCAATACCGGTGCTGGCGTTTTCAGGTACTTTCACCTGGATACTGTTACTGTCTATCGATACTATTTGTGCCAGTTCTCCATTTAAAAAAAACTGCAGACTGGATTTAAAAGGAAGTAGCCCGGTGGCTTTATAGGTAACCGTAGTACCCGGATCACCTAAGCGGGGACTCGGAAGATCTGTGCTCAATTGAATGCCTAATGCAGGCTTGCCACCGGCATAAGGATCATCATACACTTTATCTTTTTTGGTGCAGCTGTTGAACAGCAGCGCACACATGCCTGATAAAAAGAGTACGTTCCGGTATTTATATATGCGTCTCATCTGCCAATTTTTATTTTATATATTTTTTACTTTCCGGAGGAAGCAAATGCGGCCTGCATATCCTTCGAAAATTTATCCCTGTCAAATCCAAAGTAGAAGTGATCAGCATTCAGTACATGCACCACCCCATTGTCGGTAAGAATATTACAGGAGGCCACTTTAGCCACTATCCAGTTGGTAGGTTTTGAAATATCCGGAATGTAGCCGATGGTGAGTTGCCGGTAGCCTACATACTTTACGCCGTTATCGGAGTTATATTCTACCCCAATATTCATGGGCTGCATATCCCAGGAATAGTAGGTTTGGCCGGGGAAATTGATCAGCAGTGAGTAATCGATCTGCGGATAATCCTTCAGCTGATTGGCGCCATGAAAAATGTAGCTGCCGAGGTATTTGCGCCAGATCTCTTTAGGCACATCCTGCAGCGACCGGATGGTATCATAACCATTGTTATATAAATCAGCATTACAATCGCGGATCAGATTCTGCACGCTATAATCTGTAGGTGCAAAAAAAGTAACGGTATCCCTGGTGAGGATACTTTCCATCCCGGCTAATTTCACGATGCTCACGATGGTATCGAAATAGAAAGGTTTCGCATTCAGATAATCCACCACGGTGCCTTTAAAATAAGGATTGGCTAAACCTGAGTCGAGATAATAATCATCCTTCTTACAGGCCATCAATCCGGTCAGCGCGAAGATCAGCAGCAGGCTATATTTCTTTAGTAAGTACATAGTTGATGATTTTACTTGGTCCAGTAAGTATTTAATTGCACAAAAGGATTCTGCTCCTGTACGTTGGGGTCCAGCGGCCATGTCCATCCACCCTGATCAAACTGCAATTGGGTAAGCGGATAAAAACACCATTTGGAATTGAATATGCGGCCTGTTCTTACGAGATCGAAATAGTAGTGTCCTTCTCCCATCAGTTCCCTGGCTCGCTCCGCAAAAATGGCGTCTTTCAGCGCCGGGCCGGTGATCCCTGACATAGGAGTGGCCAATGCCCTGCTACGAATCTGGTTCAGTGCCGTGAGCGCCGGGGCATCGTGCCCCAGTTCTGCCTCGGCTTCGGCCAGCATCAGCAGCCCGTCGGCATAACGGAACAAAATCACGTTACCATCCGGATTATAATCTTCATTATCGGTGATGGCATAAATATTCACAAACTTCAGGTATTGAAAGTCGCCATTATCCGCCAGCATGTTTTCATCAAACCAGTATTGCACGCGCGCATCCGGCTGCCCGGAAGGAAACAGCATACTCAGGAAAGAAGCCCGGTAATAAGAGTAACTCCATTGGTGGGTAGACACCGGCCTTTTATAAGGGAAGTGCAACACGAGATCAGAAAAAGTATTATAACGGATGATTTCATTGTAGTTGGCATTCTGCGCAATTTCAAAAAGACTTTCTTTGGTACGGCCCTGGAAGAGCTTACGGTAGTCGGTCAGCAACAGCAACTGATATTGTCCGCTGTTCACCAACTCATTTCCCATATCGGCGGCCTGTTGAAAATATGCCTTGGCGTTAGCTTTATCAAAGCCGGCATTCCACAAGTCCAGCTCCATCATGAGCGCCAGCAAAGCGCCTTTCGTAGCACGTACGCCTACATAGGCCGGATCGGAATAGGACCATGGCAAATCATCTTTTACTCGCTTCAGGTCATCCAGGCAATTCTTTGCTACTGTCACCATATTTTCTCTGGGCAGCGGATCACTGAAATAAGCATCTTTATAGTAAGGCACGTCGCCCCATACCCGTATCATCAGCCAGTAGCTCACACAGCGCAGGAACACGGCTTCGGCGCGGTACTTTTTCTTATCGGCTTCCGACAGGTCGGCGATCTTCCGGTTTTCTATTTCATAATACAGGATATTGGCCGCCTGTATCACTTTATAAAATCCCTGCCAACGGGTCAGTTCTTCCCAGTGGTATAATCCATCCCCACCTCTTACTTTGATAAAGGTGGCCAGGTCATTCTCCGAAACATAGTGCACATAATTGCGGTTAGCGGTTTCCTTCGGTTCTGCCATCATACCGGATCTGATGTCGCCGGCATTGGGTAAAAACGGGCAGGAACCCAGCTTATCACGCAGCAATCCATAGTTATCCCAGAGATAACTTTCCACGTCTTTTTTATCCTGCAAAAAGGCGTTTCCCGAAAGCCTGTCCAATGGCTTCACGTTCAGGAATTTCTTACAGCTACTTTGACCTATTGCAAGCAATAATGCGAGTAAACAGATAATCTTGCGGTTCATGATCAATAACTTTTTAATAAACATTTATCTTAAAACTCTACGTTCAAACCTACATTCCAGGAGCGTGGTATCGGGTAACCGTCTGACTGGTCACGGCCCAGCGGAGACACATTTTCCGCATTGGGACCACTGTAGCTGGAAAAGGTTTTTACGTTGTTGCAGGTTCCATAAATACGCACCGTTTTAAATCCGTAGCGGCTCGTCATATTCTTGTTCAACAGGTATCCGATCGTAATCGTGTTAATCTTAAAATAAGAACCATCTTCCTGGAACAATGTCTGATCTGCTCTGTAAGGATTGATGGCTCCGGCACGGGTATAGTCAAAAGGATTGGAATAAGTAGCCGTGCTGCCACTGCCTTTCCAATAGTCAATGTCATTGAAATTCACGATCGAATTCTGGTTGAACGGTCCGCCGAGATACGCCAGTCTTTGCGCCAGCGCATCATTGAGGATATCCCTGAGGGCCACATAAGACGCACTGATATTGAACGTGAAATTTTTGTAGGTCAGATAAGACTGCAACCCTCCTGTTACCAGTGGCTGAGAATTACCCGCAATCGTATAGTCATCACCGTCCAGGATATAGTTACCATTTCTGTCTACCCAATTAGGATCACCACCCTGGAAATACTCTCCATTTTCGGTACGATATCTTAAGCCGGTAGCCGGGTCAATAGGCACATTAGCGGTACTGCCAAATACGCCTTGTGTAGTCAGCAAATAATTACTGAGTGCATTGCGGCCTACCCGGTAAACGGTTTTCTGCCCGGTACCTTCATCTTGTATCAGCTGACGGGCATTACCGGGTAAACGGGTAAGGATATCTTTATTGAGGGCGCCATTTACGGAAACGCTCCACTGCACGGGGCTGCTGGCCCTTAGCGGCCGAAAAGTAAGCATCAGCTCATAACCATAATTCGCGATGGCCGATTCGTTGGTGTTCACCTGGTTAAAGCCGCTGATATCCGGCAATTTCTTCGTACGCAACAGGTTTTCTACCGTCTTGTAATACACGTCAAACAACACCTCTATGCGACTCTGAAACAAGCCTGCTTCCAGCCCCAGATCATATTGTGTAGTGGTAGTTGGTTTCAAATAAGGATTCGGTAACTGATAAAAGTCAGAGCCTATCCTCGGGTTACCATTGTAAGTACCATTGGGGCGATAGGTACCATAGATAGAGAAAATGTCTCCCGAAGGGGAAATATTCTGCCCCCAGGTACCGCGTAAGGAACCATAGGTCAACCATTTCTTATCAGCAAGAAAATCTTCCTTATTGAAATTCCAGCGAAGACCCAGGGCCGGATTTTTGGAATACGGATTGTCAAATCCGGAAGAAGAAGTACCATCTGCGCGGTAGCTGGCTTCAAATACATACCGTTGTTTGAAGTTGTAGGATACCAATCCGGCAAAAGCAGCACTATGGTTTTCATTGTAACTGCTCAGCAGGCCACCGCCTTTAGACACATCGCCACCGTAGCCCAGGGGGCCCTGGTACTGATCGTTCGGCAGTCGCTCCTGCTGTATTACTTTTGCCTGAAATCCTTTGTTATAAATTTCATTAAAAGCAGTAATCGTAAAATTGTGCTTCTTATTAATACTTTTAAAATAAGTAATGCTGTTACGGTTATACAACTGGAAATTCCGGTCGTCATATGCCTTGATCCTTGAATAATCATTATTGGCGGCTGCCGGCGTAAATTCATCCTGTGTATTGGAACCATAATTGTAGCTGACGTTGGAACTCAGACTCAATCCTTCTATCAGCGGATAAGTGACATCTATACTCGAGGTCAGGTTCAGTGTTTTATTATCATTCTTTACTTCCAATGCGCCCAGATAATCGGCGGTACTCTGGTAAAAAGACGGCGCCGGTAGCAGGGAAGATTTTTGTCCGTTACCCGCTACGCCTGTTTGCAATAACCCATTACCGCTACCCAGTTTACGATTGCCTACCTGCGTATTCAACACCGCAAATACTTTCAGCTTAGGACTGGGCTGATACAGCATGTTAGTATTAATAGCATACCGATCAAAACCGGTATTTTTAATCACCCCATTTTCATGGTAATAAGATAAATCCGTTTTATAGTTGAAGGTTGGATCACCACCACTGATGTTGATGTCATGCGTTTGATTATAAGTATTCTGGTAAAAAACACCCTGCCAGTTGGTAGAGCTGTTCCAGTAAGGATTCAGACTATCGGCCAGGAAAGGGGTTTTCGACATATTCAGCAGATCGCTATAGGTACCGTATTGCAGGATTTCTTTCACCCTGATCTGTCGTTCCAGGTTACCACCAACAGTAGCCCGTAATTTAGGGGCGGTATTCATAAAGAAGTTGCCGGTATAACGTACCACCGGAATTTTGGAACTCCCTCTCCTGGTAGTGATCACAATTACACCATAGGCTGCCCTGGAACCATATAGCGCGGTTGCCTGTGCATCTTTCAGTACCTCGAGTGTCTGGATATCTTCCGGCGGAATGAGCGACAGGGGGCTTACACCCGGGCCTGGCGTCTGGAAACCGTAAGAGAAGTTGGCATCTGCATCTACCGGTACCCCATCAATTACATACAGCGGCGAGGTAGGCGACAGAAATGCATTGGAACCGCTACCGGTAACGGTAATATTGGACAGTCCCCTGATAGCCACCATACCCCTGCCTCCGGGCGCACCGGTGTTATTCTGAATATTCAATCCGGGTACTCTACCCTGTAACAATTGTTCTACGTTAGATACCGGCACATCCTGCAGGTCTTTACCGCTGATGATCACAGAGCTACCTGTTGTCAGCTCTCTCGTTTTATTCTGATAACCGATGATCACCGTTTCATTCAGTTTACTTTCACTGATACTCAAACGCACGTCTATCGGTTTTCCCGGTTTTGCTTTTACGGTATACTCCCGGTAACCGATATAACGGAAAGCAAGGGAAGCCTCCGGCGATATTTTCACGCTGAAGTTTCCTTTAGAATCTGTTACCCCGATGACCTTTTTCTCTTTTCCCAGTACCTCCATGATACCTACGCCCACCATGGCTTCGGCAGAAGCTTTGTCACTTACCATACCGGTGATGGTGACCTTCGCCTGTTGTGCCTGCAGCGTGAATGTATGCGCCATCAGCAACAGCAGCAGCCCAACGCCTGCACGGATGCACCTGGCTGAAAAATAATGCCTGTAGTTGTTATGGCTGAAAAATGTGTTAAATATATTTGGTTTCATATCACCAGATCATTTATGTCAAAATGTGATTCATTAGCATTACCGGATCATTATACCCGCCTTATTCGTTCCTGAACCGTGGCGTATCTCCAAAGAAATAGAAGATCACTTCCCAGTCGCCTTTCTGATAAATGGCAAAGGAAAAATCGAGTATCCCTCTTTCATTTCGGCCACCATAGCCTTTCCTGTCGAATGCAAATTTTACTTTGGTTTGTGAGCCATCACCGGTAGTCCAGCGGGTAACGTATTTGATAACGGGTACAGGATAAGCTACATCGTAACGGATATACTCCGGCGTAGCTCTTACATTAAAGCCGTGCAACAAACTGTCCAGTGGGCCGGTAGTATTAAATTTGGCAGGGTTGATGATCGCACTGTCTTTGTCGAGAAATTTAAACGAGAGTGAATTGCCGGCGCCCGTTTTTCTGAACAGCACTTTCACACTATCTCCTTTGATCGGCAGCTCTGTACTATCCCCCAGCATATTGCTGATGTTGGGAGAAGCATAGAGATAAGTAATCTTCGTAGAATCATCTGAGTAGGAAACTGCCTGCCCGCCCGTGAGCGGATCAATGTCTTTAGACGGGCTGTAAGGCAACTCCCGCAATGGGTCCAGAATCAAGTCTTTGTAAGTATTGGTACCTCCGGAATTGGTGGCCACCACATCAAACAGGTAACCGGAATCCGGTTGTTGGCGCAGCATGCTGCTATCTGCCGCGGACCATAAGATGAGGTCCCCTGATTTTTCTCTTATTTCCCAGATGGAATGATTTTCCTGTACCCGCTTGTTCTCGATCTCCTGCAGGGATTTCTCGTTGCCGGTATAGCCTTCTTTCCATACCCATACCGGTACTACTTTTTCCAGGTCATGCGTAGGTTCGCCGGTAGAGCGGTAACGTACGTTCACCATCTTGAAAGTAATCGGCGTGGTGGAGTTATCAGAACTAAAGATCATGGAATACACCGTAGTACGACCTAAGATGGGATTGAACAACTTTTGTGTATACACTGCCCGGGGACTCAGATAGTCCAGGTCTTCCGGAAACCATTTTTTGCAACCTGCCAACCCTACGATCAGCAACGCAAAAAAAGCAGTACGTCTGTGTTTAAATATGGTAGCCATGATGTTCATCATTTAACTTCACTGATTGTATAAGATCTGATATTATAGTTGCCGTTCTCCAGGTAAAACCGCATGATATGCTCACCTCTGGTGAGGTGTACCGGACGGAGAGCCGTAATATTTACATAGTTGGACCAGTCGCCGGTATTAGGGCAGGTCATGGGGCCGGTTTCATCCTGTCCGTCTATTTCAAAATGGAAACGGTTATTGCCATTAGGCACGTTCGGACTGGCTACTCTGGCGGTAAAGAAATAGTCTGCTTCTTTGAGTACATTAATAGTATAGTCCATCCATTCTCCATCGCTGGTCCAGCCTACTTCATAGCCACCGCCAATTTTTGCCTGGCCTATATCCACTCCCTGATCGGTTTTGTACTTGCCGCCGTTATTGGAAGCATCTGCATCATGATATCCTACACCTTCTCCACCGGGATTAAATTCTTCCACCGGAATAGTGCCGGGTACAGGGTAAGCTTTGCCATCCGGCAGAAATCTCATAAAGCGGATATTAAAATTGGCGAGGTCGTACACTACTTTCAGCACATGTTTACCTGCCGGCAGCTCGTGGGTGGTCAACACCGTTTCGCGCCAGTTCTGATCACCACCGGTGCCTTTTATTTTTATATTTCCGGTAATGGTAGTACCATCCAGTTCCAGGTGAATAGAACCTGCATCATCTCCATCTCCTTTGGAAGAAGCAGCGCGGAAATACAGTTTATAAGTACCGGCTTCGTTCACATTCACCGTATAGGACAGCCATTCGCCGGAGCTGGTCCAACCAATATCATAGCCATTTTCACCGTTGCCGGCATCCTGGATGTCCACGCCTTCATTAGGGCGATATTTACCACCATTATTAGCAGGATCATTATCATGATAAGCCACCGACTCACCACCTTTGTCGAACTGATCAAAAGAAATAGTGCCGGGGATAGGCAAGGGATCACCATTGAAAGGCACTGGCAGCGTGGGATTCACGCGACCTATAAATTCATCGAATCCGAAAATGTGATTTCTGTCCATCACATTTACCAGTCCGTTTTGTGTTTTAATATCCAGTTGTATTGTTTTGCTGCTGATCCACTGCCGGGTATACACCACGCCTTTGGTGTTGCTAAACTCAATGGTACCGGGGCCTCCCTCTGTATAGCCTTCGGCACGGGTATTCACCAGTCTGCCGTGCATCACATAATTATAACGCGATCCGAGCAGGTTAATACCATCCTGTCCGGCCATGCTATCTGATGGAACAATGCCGCGGATCAGGTAGCGGGCAGCGAGAGAATCCAGTTCATTCGCATCTACGGTATTGAGGTAAAGTAAAGGACGGCCCTGTGCTTTACGCAGGTTATTCATATTGGAAATGGCCTCCTGGAAGCTGGCATTGGTAGGGGCAAACACGGTGAAGCTGCCTGTTTTCAAGCTATCTGTCAGCTTCACTTTATCAATGACAAACAGGAAGGAATCGTATACTCCCGGCTGACTTTTCAGAAAATCGTAGGTATTGCCGGAAAATTCGGTGAGCTTATTTTCATTGGCATAATACCCACTATCCTTTTTACAGCCGGCATACAAGAACAATACCACCAGTCCTGCTACTGCACCTAAACGAAATATGTTCTTTCGCATGAGAAATAATTTGTTAGTTAATAATAGAAAAAGAGGGTTCGTTTATTTATTGATCCAGTAAGGGTTTTGCACCAGGAGTTTATTCTGCGACAATAAACTTTCGGCTACCGGCCAGTAAATACCACCCTGATCAATCAGTTGATTGAACCGGGCATCATTGCGTTTCAGTTTATTATACCGGATGATATCAAACCAGCGCCATCCCTCTCCCATCAGTTCTTTGCGGCGTTCGCGGAAAATGGCGTTGATCAGGTCCCCTTCTTTTTCTGCATTGTAATGGTATAATTTGCGCAGGTCACGAATCTGATTCAGCAGGTCGGCGGCGCCGCCTGTATCTCCCAGCACTGCCAGTGCTTCTGCTCTCAGCAAGGCAATTTCTTCCAGTCTGGTGAAGATGATCGCGCTGCCGAAGAGACGGAAGTCCGGATCTGAGGTAGCACCATCCTGTACCACTTTTATTTTGGAGAAGATGGGGGTATGACTGTCGAAGCTGGTGAAATAGCGATCGCTGGTTGGTTCTCCTTTGATACTATCCAGGCTGAAACGATCGTCTACGGTCTGATCAAATAAACCGAGGATGGTATCTTTAGGCACATAAATTTCCGGCTGACGCTTGGATACCAAAGGTGCTGCCAGTGTAAGTTCTTCCAGGTGTCCGGAATAGGAAGCATCGCCGTTGGCAAATTCGAAATCAAAAGCAATCATATGATTACTGATTACATTGTTACCACCACGTCCGGAGAAAAATCCGTTGGAAGCGGTTAGCTGATCGGAGTTGGCGAAGGAGATGG
Source organism: Chitinophaga sp. (assembly GCF_036566945.1). Lineage (GTDB taxonomy): Bacteria > Bacteroidota > Bacteroidia > Chitinophagales > Chitinophagaceae > Chitinophaga. The sequence goes on from NZ_DATCVJ010000362.1 coordinate 11,429, forward strand.
TGCCCTTACCTGCATTATCGATCACAAATTTCGTATAGGCGGCTACGTAAGAATACTTTGCCTGCCATGCTGCCACATGTGCCATGAGTGCGTAGGCACTTAATTTCCGCGCCAGTACACCATTCCATTTATCTTTTCCTTCGTTATAATATTGTCCCAGCTGCTGCGGATCATCTGAACTATAATTATAAGGCAGGTAATCAGCGGCGGCCTGTAATTCTTTTTCTATAAAAGCCAGTACCGTTGCCTGTTTATCACGAGGCTTATTGACAAAGTCCCCATCATGGGAAGTAGTAATCAGTGGTACGTCTCCCCAAACCCTTACCATATTGAAATAAGCAAAGGCGCGGAGAAAGCGGATCTGCGCCACATCCACATTCATATTCTGCTCACTGTAACGCTGATCGCGCTGTTTCACGTCGCCTACATGTTCCAGGAAAAGATTGGCTGCATTGACGACTGCATAAAACCGGCGCCAGTTAGATAAGTCGTTGAGCATATCCAGTGGTGCGTGCAGGTTATTTTTAATGATGGCGTCAATATCCTGGCGTTGTACGGAAGCAAAATCACCGTCACGCAATTCACCGTACATCCAGAAAGCGTTGTTGTTAGCCAGTGCTGCGCGCATTAATCCGTATACGCCAATCAGGGCGCTGCGGGTATCTTCATGCGAATTCCACATATTTTTCTCCGCCACGGCATGAGAGGAGTCGATATCCAGTAATTTCTGGCAGCCTGTAAAAGTGCTTACACAAAGCAACATCAGCAACAGCCCTTTTACCACCGGCGCCTTCCTGTAATTATTGGTACAAAAAAATGAATACTTCATTCAAAATCATTTTATGCTGTTCATTTAATTTTCTGTCTCCTAGAGATCCATTTTTACACCCAACGTGTAAGTCCGGGAAATGGGTTGTCCATAACCGTTGTCTACTCCATTGAAGTAAATCAGTTCCGGATCTCCGCCGGTATAAGGGGTGATCGTGAACAGGTTGCTGGCGGTACCGTATATGGTAAGGCCATGCAGCGGTGAGCTTCTTTTCCACCATCTTGTTTTGGTAAAATCATATTGCAGGGAAATATTCCGCAGCTTCAGGAAGGAACCGTTTTCGAGGAACAGGTCCTGATCGGCGCGATAGCCACCCACTTTACTCCACGGATTATAAAGTGGGTAGCGGGTATAATCGCCGGCCTTTTGCCAGAAAGTGATTTCTTTCACGGCTTCCATAGAATTTTGTCCTTCGTGATTGATGAAGTCCAGGTGGTTGGCCATATCCTGGTTCAGGATTTCTTTGCCTAACGCATAATACAGGGTGAAGCTGAAAGTGATATTCTTATACACGAAATCGCTGCTGAAGCCACCGGATACCTTGGGCAGATAATGTCCTTTCAGCACTTTGTCTTTATCGTCGATGGCATTATCGTTGTTCTGATCTTTCCAGATAGGATCACCGGCCGACAGTGGCGTACCTTTATAAGTGCTCCCCGCCGGGATATCTTTTTCGCGATTATAAATGCCTTTATTTTCCAGTACCCAGAACTGATCGATGGCACTGCCTACTTTCAACATCCGGGCATTGGCGCCGGTACCGGTTATTACTTCGGTAGCGCCGCCTGGTAAGGCCAGCAGGGTATTCTGGTTATAGTTAATATTGGCAGATGGCATCCACTGCAGCTTACTCTTTTTAGGCAAAGCATTAACCTGTATGTTCAGGTCTGCCCCGCGGTTGCGGACTTTCAGGCCGTTCTGGTAAATAGATGTATAGCCATACTCTGCACCTCCCGGTACATTGAACAGCATGTTGTTGTCTGTTTTATTATATACATCCAGCGACACGCTGATGCGTTGCTGCAGGAAACTCATATCCAGTCCGAGATCCAGCTGATCGGAGTAAGGCCATTTAATGCCCGTACCCACATAACCGGTGGAATAAGGTCTGGATAAACCAGGTAATCCGTTATAGGAAAATTTCAGCGGGTTATTGCTGAAAGAAAGATCTGATAAATATTGTGGGCCTTCTCCGAAACGATCATCTGTGAGCAAGCGGGCAATGCGGCCCCAGCTGCCGTGCAAACGGAAGTCGCTGATAGTCTGCTGATCGGCGAGCAAAGTATTTTTTACATTCCATCCGGCGGAGAACGTCGGTGATACCGTCCACCAGTTGTCTGGTTGTGCGCTGGAAGATCCGTCGGAACGTACCAGCACAGAAAAGTCCAGTGCATCTTTGTAGCGGTATACACCACGACCGTAGAAAGACAACAGGCGATGGCGCTGCTTATCCAGGAACATAAACGTCAGCGAGTGGTTGAATACACTGGGCAATAAATAGTTGGAGTTGCCCGGATCTGAGTTACTTAAATTCAGTTTGATCAGATCATTGGGTCCATTGTAGGCGTAGCTGTAGTTATACCGGTTAAAGTCCGCTTCAAACACCTGCCCGGCTTCCAGGCTCAGGTCATGTTTTTTGGCCCACTGGTGATGAAAGGTGAAAGTGTTATTAAAACTCACGCGTTGATTATAGCCGAAATAGTTGGATACGTAGTTGATGGTTTCCATGAGGGTGCTGGGATAAAAAAGATCCCGAAGGCCTTCGTTGTAATCTGCGCTGAGACTGGACGTAAAGCTCCAGTCGTTGTACGCAGCTTTCAACCGGAAATAGCCATTGATACTATTGGTTTTATTTCTGTCGAAAGATTTATCGTATTCACCCAGGTAGGCGCCGTAAGCCTCTTTATTGGGTGGTAGTGGTGCACCCAGGTCCGGCATATATTGTACCCCGGCGAAACGATCGCGCAGGGATCTGTTGCGTTGGCGTTCCAGGCGGGTAGCGTTGATCATGGCCGACATGGTGAGCCAGCTCACGGGTACCATGTTAATTTCGAACATG
>NZ_DATCVJ010000363.1:0-8190 GCF_036566945.1 Chitinophaga sp.
CTGAGAAAGACAAAAACTCGCGTTAGATCATTTCCCCTTTATTCAGGCGTATAAATTTATCTACGCAGTCCGGCAGTTCATCTTCATAATGCGTTACAAAAATGAGGGTAACGGGCATATGTGCGCAGAGCTGTTCTATCACTTTTTTGAAATGCAGTTTTTGTTGTGCATCCAATCCCTGGCAAGGTTCATCAAAAATCAGGAGCGGTGGATTTTTTACCAGTGCCCGGGCCAGCAGGGTAAGGCGTTGGGCGCTTTCCGGTACCTGTTTGAACGGAGTGGTTTCATGTTCGGCTATATTGAGAACGCTCATCCAGTCGCGGGCAATTTGTTGTTGTGCCGGGGTAGCTGGTTTGGTGCTGCCTATTACGTCGGAAAAACCGGAGCATACCACCTGCAGGCAGTTATCACGGGAGGTAAAGTACTGGTGGAGCTCAGGAGATACGAAACCTATTTTCTTTTTAATATCCCAGATGCTTTCCCCGGTGCCGCGTTTGCGGTCAAAGAGCCATAATTTATTGGCATATGCCTGTGGGTTGTCGCCATTCACCAAACTGAGCAAAGTAGATTTCCCGGCGCCGTTAGGTCCCAGCAGGGCCCATTTATCGTTTGGTTTTACGGTCCAGTTGATGCCATTCAGAATGGTGTTTTCGCCATATTTAATATGGATATCTTCCATTTTCACGATGGTATCGAACTGGTTATGGGTGCTGTTTTGAACCAAAGCCGATATTTTATCCGCTTCCATTTCAGGGAGGGAAATATCTACGGGAGCAGGTAAAGGTAGCTGGATGAATTCACTGCGTGTATACTTGCCTGTTATAGCGCCGTTTTCCAGGGTGAGTACGTGTGTAATATGATCCGGGATTTCATTGGGGGCGGTGGCCAGTACTACGGTGGAACCGCCGGCAATGATTTCATTGATCATATGGCTGAAATCTTTCCGGGCCTGTACATCCAATCCTATGTAGGGATTATCCAGCATGAGCAGTTGTGGTTGCTGAAGCAGGGCGCGTGCAATCATGACCCGGCGGGTTTCGCCATTGGATAATTTGATGAGTCGTTTTTCCATCAGCGGCGCAATGCGCAGGGGCTGCACGAGCGCGGGCACGGCTGTAATTTCCAGGTATTCCATCACCGTAGGGGAATTATCGGCATCCATGCTATTGAAGCGTTGCTGATAATAGAAATCAGTAGTAGTGTTGGAAAGATTGCGGAAAGTATGATGATGGCCAACCATGGATACCAGGTTGCGGTAGTTGAACCAGGGATCTGTAATTGTATGCCGGCTGCAATAGTCGTCATAAAAATGATAGTGGATACTCCCGTTGATGATATTGAATTTACCGAGTACGGTATTCAGCAAGGCGGTTTTACCGGAGCCACTGGGGCCGGTAATCGCCCATTGTTCTCCTTTATTAATCTGCCAGCTAAGGGTATCGAATAATGTTTTGTCGAGATACCTTACGGTAATATGTTCCATGGAAAGGAACGGTGTTTGCTTATCTGTCATAATTTGGACGATTGGGCTAAATATTCATCTGTCAGGTATAAAATTAGCAGTATTATTGAAAGCTTCCTGTAAATTTATGACAAATATGAGGGTATGATTTGGAAGATAAAATCCTTTGAGGAGCTAACTACTGCGGAACTCTATGCCATCCTGCGTTTGAGAAGCGAAGTATTTATCATTGAGCAAAATTGTGCCTACCAGGACCTGGACAATTCGGATCAGAAAGCATTGCATTTAATGGGAACAGCGGAGAGTGGTCAGCTGCTGGCATATACCCGTATTTTTGCGCCTGGTATTAAGTTTACAGAGGCTTCTATAGGAAGAGTGGTGACTTCTCCGCTGGCCAGGGGTAAAGGTGCCGGCAGGGAATTAATGGAGCGTTCTATATCGGAGCTACAGCAACATTATGGTAAGATACCTATCAAAATAGGCGCGCAGCAATATTTACAGCGTTTTTATACTTCATTGGGTTTTGAACAAACCAGTGATACGTATCTGGAGGATGGGATTCCTCACATAGAGATGTTACGCGGATAGTGCGATTTTTTGTCTTTGTTCAGGATTATACTGATTTAGATGATTTCCCAGATTTTTATTCTTTTGATTTTTTGATTAGAAAAGATTAGCGAAGATGAATGCGGATACCACATTTATCTTCGCTAATCTTTTCTAATCCTGAAAAAATAAAATCTGGAAAATCATCTAAATCAGTATAATCCTGAACAAAGACAAAAAATCGCGTTATCGTTTCGGTATTTTTTTCGCTTTCGTTTCCACTTTAGGTGCATGTTCTTTTATACGATAGAAAGGTAGCACATAAGAAATGGTGTACTGCACATCAAACACAGATCGTTTGCTGCCGTTACCAAAACCCGGTATCACCAGTGGGGTGATTTCATCTGTTTTCACATTATTGATCAGGATCCGCTCCCGTATATTCCAGCCCATAAAGAAGTTCTTTAACACTTCTGCTTTCAGGCCCACCAGCAACTCTACCCAATGTGCATTTGCATTTGTTCTGGGAATACTACCGGTGAGATGATCACCCCAGTAGGTATTCTTGATGGTATAAGAGGGCACCTGGTAGGTGAAATGAGAGAATCCATAACGGATACCGCCATAGAACATATTTTTCTCCGCCCGGTATTGTCGTTTCAGGAAGTTATAGTCTACCCCCAATGTTACAAATACGCCGTTGCCTTTATAGGTGTAATTGCTATCGCTGTAGGGCGTATTGGCATATCCACCTTCGAAGGCGGCATATAGATTACTGTTAATACGGGCATCTGCTACTACCGTTATTTCTTTTCTATAAGGGTAGTAGATAGCGGAAACAATCCGGCTAAGATCCAGTCCAATCCGCACACCACCGGGAATGTACCAGGAGCTGTCGATATGCGGAACGATGATTTTTTTAGCAGTATCGGCCACCATTTTGTGGGTGGTATCTGCTTTGATGGTTTTGTGCAGGCTATCCACTTTCGTGGCTGCTGGCTTGTTTTGAGCCATAGCAGCAACGGAGAGCAGGATACTACTGCTGCACACGGAAATATAAAAGAATATGCGTGTCATTGCTGCTGGTTACGGACTTATTATTAATCTGGAGATAGCTAATGGTATGCGTGGTGGTGATGGCGGTATCCAGGTTGAAGTAGGTACCAAATCCACAGCCAGGTGATATGAAATGTTTGGTACGGGAATACCGGAACGTGATAGTATCTGCTACGGCTGTAGAATCTACTTTCACATAAAACCGGCAACTGTCGTCTACCGGAGACAGCTGAAAGTACATATCTGTCAGCGCCTGATTTTTATAAATCGTATCTCTGCCAAGTGCGTAGGCGGTTACCCAGGGCATAAGAGTGTCCGTGAGAATCAGGGCACTGTCGCGCTTGAAGTGGGTATGCAGATTGTTGCTCAAGGTTTGATCGCATACTTTCGTTTCATTTTCGCAGGCAATGAAGCCGGCGAAAATGAAACAAACGAGTAATATCTGGTAAATACTTTTCATTGATTGCTTACAAGTTGGCAAGATATTAAATTCCCAGCTCCTTTTTGAGGAATCGGGCGGTATGACTTTCTTTACAGGTGCTTACCTGTTCCGGTGTACCGGTACATAAAATGGTACCGCCACCGCCACCGCCTTCCGGCCCGAGGTCTACTACATAGTCTGCCATTTTGATAACATCCAGGTTATGTTCTATCACCAGTACCGTGTTGCCACGGTCTACCAGTTTATACAGCACTTTCAGGAGTAGTTGTATATCCTGGAAATGCAGTCCTGTAGTCGGTTCATCGAGGATATAAATGGTTTTGCCGGTATCTTTCTTGGAAAGCTCGGTGGCCAGTTTTACCCTTTGTGCTTCGCCTCCGGAGAGGGTTACGGCCGATTGTCCGAGGGTGATATAACCCAGTCCTACGTCCTGCAGGGTTTTTATTTTACGGTAAATCCAGGGTACCGGCTGGAAAAATTCCACGGCTTCATCTACGGTCATGTCCAGTACGTCGGAAATGGATTTGCCTTTGTAGCGTATTTCCAGTGTTTCGCGGTTATAACGTCTGCCGTTACACTTTTCGCAATGCACATATACATCCGGGAGGAAGTTCATTTCTATCACGCGCATGCCGCCGCCTTCACAAACATCACAACGACCGGTTTTTACGTTGAACGAAAAACGGCCGGCATTATATCCCCTGATTTTAGCTTCCGGTACGGAGGCGAAGAGGGTTCTGATGTCGGTAAAAAATCCGCAGTAGGTGGCCGGGTTGCTGCGTGGTGTGCGGCCAATGGGCGACTGATCTATTTCTATTACCTTATCTATAAACTCCAGTCCTTTGATGCTTTTATAGGGCATCGGTACCATTTTGGAGTCATAGGCATGTTTAGAAAGAATGGGATACAGGGTTTCGTTGATCAGGGTAGATTTACCGCTGCCGGAAACGCCGGTTACACAGATGAAAGTGCCGAGTGGCAATTTCAGGTTTACATTCTTCAGGTTGTTGCCGGAAGCGCCTTTCAGCTCCAGGTTGTTGCCATTGCCTTTGCGGCGTTGGGCAGGTATTTCCGAGGCTGTTTTGCCATTCAGATATCCGGCTGTGGGTGTATTGAGTTTGAGTATTTCTTTAGGAGTGCCTTGTGCAATGATTTGTCCGCCGTGAATACCAGCGCCGGGGCCAATATCTACGAGGTGATCGGCGTGCAGCATGATGTCTTTATCGTGTTCCACTACAATCACCGTGTTTCCCATTTCCTTCAGGTTGCGGAGGGCGTCTATCAATTGCATGTTATCGCGTTGATGCAGTCCTATACTGGGTTCATCCAGGATATAGGTGATCCCCATCAGTTGCGATCCGATCTGTGTAGCTAGTCGTATGCGCTGTGATTCGCCACCACTGAGGCTTCGGGTAGGGCGGTTCAGGGTAAGGTAATTGAGTCCTACGTTGAGCAGGAATCCCAGTCGTTCGCGGATTTCCTTCAGGATATCTTTGGCGATGGCATTTTGTTTTTTCTCAAGACGATCTTCAATATTACCAAACCAGGCCAGGAGCTTATCCAGGTCCATGTTGCCGAGTTCGGAGATATTTTTTTCATCGATCTTAAAGAACAGGCTTTCCTTTTTCAGGCGGGCGCCATTACATTCCGGACAGGTGCTGAGTTGCATAAAGCCTTCTGCCCAGCTGCGTACGTGATCGGAAGAGGTGTCGTTAAAATAACGTCGTACCATATTCACTACCCCTTCGTATTCGGTAGCATATTCTGTATTACCGCTGCCTTCATCGTAGTTCATATCTACTTCCAGTTTCCCGTTTTCATCGCCAAACAACAGTACGTTGAGGGCTTTTTGCGGGATTGCAGAGATGGGGGCAGTTAAAGAGAATTTATATTTTTTGGCGAGTTGCTGTACCTGTTTAAAGGTAAAGGTATCGCGGGCTTCGCCCAGTGGTTTGAGGCCTCCGTCGGTGATGGATATGTTGTAATCGGGAATGATTTCGTCCATATTGATCTGGTAAATGGTACCAAGACCTTTACAGCGCGGGCAGGCGCCATAGGGAGAGTTAAAGGAGAAGGTGTTGGGACTGGGCTCTTCGTAGGAAAGGCCGGTATCTTCACACATCAGTTGTTTACTGTACTGACTTACCTTATTGGTATCGTGGTCCATGATAAACAGCAGCCCTTTGCCCATGGTGAGGGCTTTTTGTACACTTTGACTGATACGGGTGCGGGCATCTTCCTGCACCTGTATGCGGTCTATTACCAGTTCAATGTCGTGGATTTTGTACCGATCCACCTGCATTCTTTCTTTCAGGTCCTGTATTTCCCCGTCTACGCGTACTTTGAGGTAGCCTTGTTTGCGTACCTGTTCAAACAGTTCCCGGTAATGGCCTTTACGTCCGCGTACGAGTGGGGCGAGGATGGCCAGTTTTTTATTTTTATAGTTTTTGAAAAGATGCGCCAGTATTTCTTCTTCCGAGAAGCGCGTCATGGGTTTATTGGTATTATAGGAGTAGGCGGTTCCGGCGCGTGCGTATAACAGGCGTAGGAAGTCATAGATCTCCGTAATGGTACCAACCGTAGATCGCGGATTTTTATTGGTAGTTTTCTGTTCTATAGAAATAACGGGCGAAAGACCGGTGATTTTATCTACATCAGGCCTTTCCATATCGCCGATAAACTGACGGGCATAAGCGGAAAAGCTTTCCATATAGCGGCGTTGTCCTTCTGCATAAATGGTATCAAATGCTAATGATGATTTACCACTGCCGCTGATGCCGGTGATGACTACCAGCTTATTTTTGGGCAACTCCAGGTCCAGGTTTTTCAGGTTATGCTCCCGTGCGCCAAAGATGGCTATTTGTTCATCTGCCGGGGCTTGCGCAACGGAAGTAGCGGGTACATTCTCTTTTTTCTTTGCCATAATATTAAACTACTAAGCTACGGCATAATTGGGAATTTTGAGGACTTGGGTTGCTAAGTTTTTTAGCGAAAGGGATCGCCTTCGGCGATTGTCTTCATCAGGATTTTGCGGATTAACCGTGATTGTTCTGATTTTCCTGTGTTTTGTTGTTAAATATTTCGGGGAGATAAAAACCGGATATTCCGTTTCTATCTCCCCGAATCTTATAAAATTAAAATCAATATAATCAGCAAAATCAGTTTAATCCTGATGAAGACAATCGCCGAAGGCGATCCTTTCGCTTAAGCTTTATATTTTTTGAATACTACGATCGCATTATGTCCTCCAAAACCAAATGTATTGCTCATGGCCACGTTTACCACACGTTTTTGTGCAGTACCGAGAGTCAGATTCAGATTGGTAGGGATACCTTCACCCAGTACGGAGGTGTTGATGGTAGGAGGAACGATATCTTCCTGCGTAGCTTTGATGCAGGCAATGGCTTCAATAGCGCCGGCAGCTCCAAGCAGGTGACCTGTCATGGATTTGGTAGCACTGATATTGAGTTTTGGTGCATGGTCGCCGAAAGCAGTAACGATGGCTTTTAATTCACTGAGATCTCCTACTGGTGTGGAAGTAGTGTGGGAGTTGATATAGTCTACGTCGGTGGTAGCAATTTCAGCATCTTCCAGCGCCTGTTCCATTCCTAAGCGTGCGCCCATTCCTTCCGGATGGGTAGCAGTGAGGTGGTATGCATCGCAGGTCATGGCACCGCCAATCATTTCACCATAAATGGTAGCACCTCTGGCAATAGCGTGTTCATATTCTTCCAGGATGATAGCGCCGGCGCCTTCGCCCATTACGAAGCCATCGCGTTCAATGTCGAACGGACGGGAAGCATGGGTAGGGTCTTCATTGCGGGTAGACAATGCTTTGAGGGCATTGAAACCAGCAATACCTGCACGGGTAACCGGTGCTTCAGAACCACCTGCTACAATAGCATTGGCTTTACCAAGACGGATGTAATTGAAAGCATCTACCAGTGCACTTGTAGAAGAAGCACAGGCAGAAACAGTACAGAAGTTAACACCCATGAAACCATATTTCATAGCTATCTGACCTGCTGCAATGTCACATATTAATTTAGGTATAAAGAAAGGGTTGAACTTAGGCACAAAGTTAGCCTGCGTAAATTCAACGATCTGTTCCTCGAACGTGAGCATGCCGCCATTGCCGGAAGCCCAGATCACACCTATTTTAGTTTTGTCAATTTCTGCATTGTCAAGACCAGCATCCAGTACCGCTTCCTGCGCAGCCGCCATAGCGTACTGAGTGAAACAATCCATTTTGCGGGCTTCCTTCTTTTCCATATATTTTTCCACCTCAAACCCTTTCACTTCACAGGCGAATTTTGTCTTAAACTCTGTGGTGTCAAATTTAGTGATGGGACCTGCGCCACTTACGCCGGCCTTCATATTGTTCCAAAAAGTATTTACATCATTCCCGATAGGTGTTAATGCTCCCAAGCCGGTAACCACAACCCTTTTCAGTGTAACAGTACGCATATTTTTTACTTTAATAAAAAAAGTTAGAGCGCAAATTTAGTTACTTATTGTTATGATTAAGCATATTCATTAAGATAATATAATATAACTTTTATGATCTTGCGTCAAAATCTAGTGTGGGAGCGGATTTGCGTGGAGTGGCAGATAGGAACTGACAGTTCTCTTACTAAAAGAATTACGAATTTCAAATTACGAATTACGGATTTGTGGGTAGATA
>NZ_DATCVJ010000364.1:0-6641 GCF_036566945.1 Chitinophaga sp.
TATATTTTAGATATAGAAAAGGTTTCAGCATAAATCAGTTCTACTTAAACGCTAAAATGCCGGATTTATTTAATGTATAGCTGATGATTATGCTTACTGCTTAAACGACCCCTTTCTTCACGGGCATAATTTATATTACAATCAGCAGGCAATATATTGGTAAATGTAACAATATATTTTATAAATCTATATTTTTATCGTGTTGCGCGTATCAATACCCCACAATAATTTGTTGCGCAATGTGTGCAGGAAATTGCTGTCGTCCAGCCTTAATAAACTCAGCTTGAACTCCTCTTTTTTGATGGCCAGCTGCACGGTATTATCAATGGTTTCCATGCGACTATCAAGGGTACACAGGAACTGATCACTGCGACCTTCCACCTCAAAAGAAATAATGTTATTGTTGGGGACAATAATAGGTCTCACATTCAGGTTATGCGGCGCTACCGGTGTAATCACAAAATTACCGGCATCCGGAAATACAATAGGCCCTCCGCAACTCAGGGAATATCCCGTAGAACCCGTAGGCGTAGCCACTATCAGCCCATCTGCCCAGTAAGTATTCAGGAATTCACCGTTCAGGTAAGTGTGGATCTTCACCATGGCAGAAGTATCCTTTTTGTGGATAGTAAACTCATTGAGCGCATAAGGTACATCCCCGAATAAGGGAATATTCGCATCCAGGTGCAACAATGACCGCTGATCTACCACATAGGTACGGTTCAGCAACGCTTTTACCAACGCATGAATTTCTTCTTTGCCAATACTGGCCAGGAAGCCAAGACGACCAAAATTAATCCCAATCACCGGGATATTGGTGTCCCGCACATAGCAAACGGTATCCAACAGTGTACCATCGCCGCCAAGACTCATCAGGAAGTCAATTTTTCCAGGCAAATCTTCCGCAGAACTAAACAGTAAAGGAATACTCTCAAAGGGAATGTGTTGCTGGAGGGTACGGTAAAACGGCTCGTAAAGAATGGCCTCAATTTCTGCCAGCTGCAATTCTTCCAGCAATAACCGGATGTTTGAAATATCTTCTGTTATAAATCCCCTGCTATATAGTGCTACCTGCATTAAACGGTTTCTTTAAAGTGATTAGCGCTGGGGAAATTACGAATTACGAATTACGAATTACGGATTTGTGGGTAGACAGTAAACGCGTATATCTACCCACAAATCCGTAATTCGTAATTCGTAATTCGTAATTCTCACATATCCACGCTCGTGTGTAAAAATAGTCCTTTTTGCCCTAACTGATTAAAGCTGTACTCTATCCGGAGACAGGTATCATAGAAAGAAACGATATCTACACCTACACCTGCTGTGTACAACATCCGGTTATTCAGAAAGCCATTACCCGGAAACTTACTATAAGCATATCCTGCGTCACCAAAGACTTTAGCCAGGATACGCACTGGCACGGTATTAAATTTTTTAGGAACGATAGGGAGTTTGACTTTGAAAGACAATAATTCCTGGCGCAGCGTAGACTTAAGCACAGCGAAGCTGGTGCCATCTATCACATAATATTCCAGTCCCCGCAGGTAATCATCGCCATAGCCCAATGCCTGCTGGTTAATATAGGGCTGATCATTCGTAAGCTTCGCCTGGCTGCGGATACCAAGTGCAGCAAAGGTTTTGGGGCGCAGCTCCCAATACCTGGCCATATTGAGCCGAAAATGAACGTCATTCACATCGGCCCAGGGGCCTAATCCTCTTTTACCTATTTCTGCCACCAGGTTAAAGCCTTTGAGAGGATATACCCAGCTATCGGCTTTAATATAGGTAATACGGTAGGTAATATCGAGGAAGCTTACTTTGGTACGGCCCTTTCCCAGGTAATTGGGATTGAGGATGGCTACCGAATCGGCTACTTTTTCGTAGTTATAGTTCACAAAAACCTGGTGTCGTGTATTAATTGCCCGGCGGTAGCTGTAGTTGAGTCCTACCACATACACCTGGCGTAGAAACTCATCTTTCCGGAAAAACTGTTGTTTATTATCGCTGGTGCTATCATTCACCTCACGGTTACGCTTATAGGAAGCGAGGATCCCCAGGCCATGACGAAAATGTTTATCGATATAAGGCAGATTATACTGCAGGGCAAAGCGTTGCGTATAGCCGAACTGCAAAGCTGCGTTCAGGGCATCATTGCGCCCTGTCAGATTCTCCTGGGTACCGCTTACGCCTATATTTATCCTGTCAAAGCTGTGATTTTTTTCTACCCACCACTGGTTAAAGTTGCGGTCGGCCAGTTTGAAAATAGGATAGGCGAACGTGTACCAGCGTTCCCATACCTCAAATACCAGGTCGGCATTATTGCCGTTCCAGTTTTTGATATTGGCAGTAACATTCAGAAAGAGGGAAGTATTAAGCAGTTGTTTGCGCCGCTCTTCCAGGGTATTAGCCAGGTCGTGAAGATAGATGGTATCTCCCGGCACGGTGCTGATTTCGCGCAGGATGACGGACGTGCGGGTTTTCTTATTGCCCGTGACTATGATCGTTCGAACCACCAGATAGCTGCTATCCTTTGCAGGCACAGACTGTCCTTTGGCAATTCCCGGTAACACGATTTCCAACAGGCAGATCATGGCCAGTAGGTAGTAACAGCATCTCAGCATGTAGGTGATGTGAAATTTTAAACCATGTTGACAATGGTCAAATATAATAAAAAGGTGAAAGCATAAAGCGAAAAGCAAAAAGCCATTGGAGCGAAGGAGCTAAGCGGAATTATCTTGCCCAGGATTATACTGATTTTCCGGATTTTGTTTTTTTTGATTTTGTAAGATTTAAAAAAGATTAGCGAAGACAGATGCAGGTATACCTACATTTATCTTCGCTAATCATTATAAATCTAACAAAATGAAATCCGGGAAATCAGTATAATCAGTATAATCCTGGGAAAGACAAAAAAACTACATGCTGATATAATTCATCAGCAGATCGTAATTCTTCTTGAGCAATTCTTCTTCAGGTTCTTCCGCGAAAATGTATTTAATCACGTAGTTAAACCTTTCGAAAGTAGCTACCAGTCCTTGTAATTCCTGCCGGTTTGTCTTCAGTATTACTTCCAGTTTACCTGTAACAGGGTTGGTAATGGTGTTTACACTCAGCAGGGTTACATCATTTGATTCTGCGATGCGGGCGATTTCGCTGAGGGCATAGTCGCGCGGATCCACTTCAAAAGAGATGATACCACCGGGTTCCTTTACCCCGTTATATCTTGCTAAAGCTGCCAGGAGGTTGTCTTTGGTAATGATACCGAGGTATTCATTTTCTTTGGTCACCACCGGAAGGGCAGACAATTTGAAATCGTAAAAAAGTTTAAGCGCTTCAAACAGATGAGCATATTCCATGACAGCCGGGCGGGTGCTGCCGTACTCCATAGATTCCAGGGGTACGTCAGGATCTTCGAGGTCCATGATCTCGTCTTCCTCCACCAGGGCCAGGTATTTGCTATCCACTACCATTGGTAGTTGCGTCAGATGATATTCGTTCATCAAACGCAGCGCCTTTGCTCCTGTATCCGAAGGATGCAGAACAGGTACTGAAGATATGAGTTCTCTGGCAATCATGTGTAGCGTATTCTTACACAATAATAGGAAAGAATATCCCAACAGAAAAAGAAATTACATGTACGCGAAGTCACTGCACCATTTGGTACAGTCATCCGGTAACTGGGTAAATACCGGTTTAACTGGCAGGATTATGCTTCAGTTTCTCCAGGAAAGCATGCAGAATTTTGTTGAATTCATCGGGTACTTCCATCATAGGAGCATGACCGCATTTATCAATAAACTGCAGTTCAGAATTAGGTATCAGTTTTTTAAATTCTTCTCCGACCATAGGGGGGGTTACGGTATCGTTCATTCCCCAGATCAGTAAAGTTGGTTGTTTGATATCTTGTAGCTCATCGCCGAGATTGTGGCGGATGGCGGATTTTGCCAGAGTGATGATCTTAATCACTTTCAGGCGGTTGTTCACAATTTCGAACATTTCGTCTACCAGTTCTTTGGTAGCAATCTTCGGATCGTAAAAAGTAAGTTCTGCTTTTTTGCGGATATATTCATAGTCACCGCGTTTAGGATAGGTTTCGCCCATTCCGTTTTCAAATAAGCCGGAACTGCCAGTCAGCGTCAGTGATTTAATAGATGCTTCGGGGTGTTTCAGCAGGTATACCAATGCCACATGACCTCCCAGTGAATTGCCCAGCAGGTGCACATTTTTGTAGCCCCTGGTTTCAATAAACTTATGCACATATTTGGCCAGTCCCCCTACCGATGTTTCCAGGATGTTCATATCGTACAGGGGTAGCATCGGGATCACCACCTTGTTATATTGCCTGAAATATTCGATCATGTGCGAGAAATTGCTCAAAGCACCAAAAAGTCCATGCAATAATACCAGCGGTTCTCCTTCTCCTTCTTCTATAAAATTAAACTTACCCTGTGTTTTGATTTCGTAATCCATTGCCAAATCTTGAAAGTCAATTTTACGCTAAAATAATTCTTTTTATTAATCTAAATAATCTTTGAAACGAGTTATCCAGGTTGAATATGCTGCGCTGCCGTCTCGAAAAATGACTGTAGCTGGGCAAACATATTCTTAAAAACCGGGATCACCTGCCCAATATGATCCAACACCCACGGGCCAATATTCTCAATGTAAGGATATACAACAGATTGCAGCTTTGTTTCGGGGCTCAGCCAATATACCTGATTGGCCATCCACAACACTACACTATAAATTATTATAAATATAACGCTATACAACAGTATTCCTCCCAGTTTATTCAACCAACCCAACATCACCATTTCTACGAGCTTCTGTAGCATCCCCGCTCCAAGCCTTACCAGCAGGATCACTCCCAGGAACAGGCAGATGAAGCAAAGAACAGGCACCCAACGGGAATGCATATCCCAATGCTGCTGTACATATAAAGCAGTAACCGCCGATAATTTCAAGGCGGCTGCCAGTCCCAGTACAACTGCTACCAGCGAAAACAAGGCTACTATCAATCCACGGGTATACCCCCTGTAAAGGGCAAACACCATGATAATAGCAAAAATAATGTCTATAGGCATGATAGAACTATGGGACGGGCAATTTTTGATGCAGACCGGTTGTTGGCCTTCCGGCAGGTTCTTCCCATCGTATCAAAAAATGCCCGGCTCCTTTCAGATTACTTGCTAAGCAGTTCTTTTACCAGCGCGGAAATAGCCTTCCCATCGGCTTTACCGGCCAGTTGTTTGGTGGCAGCGCCCATTACTTTACCCATATCAGCGGGTGAGCTGGCGCCGGTGGAGGCAATAATATCGGTAATGGCTGTACGTAATTCGGCCTCACTCATTTGTTTAGGCAGGAAACGTTCTATAATCACCAGTTCTTCTTCTTCTTTCACTGCCAGGTCTTCACGGTTCTGGGCACGGAAAATTTCCAGGGAATCTTTTCTTTGTTTGGCCAGCTTCTGCAAAATCTTTGACTCGTCTGCTTCTGTCAGTTCGCCACTAGCTCCTTCGGCCGTTTTAGCCACCAGGATAGCCGCTTTGATAGCACGCAGTGCACGCAGATCAGCTTCCTTCTTGCCCAACATCGCAGTTTTGATTTCTGCGTTGATATTTAATTCTAATGACATATGGTAAGGTTTAATGGATTATTTTTCTTCGGCAGCCTGTTTTTCCTGGAATTTCTTGAAGAAATCCTTGGCAAAAGCACGCATTTCATCCGCCTGATCTTTATAAGGGGTGGCTCTTCCATAAGTATCGGCCATGGTCATCATGGTCTGAAAAAAGAAATCTGCCATTTCATCCACCATCATATCTTTTGTCCACAGGTCAATGCGGAGGGCGGCCTTTTCAGCAGCATCCCAGAAAGATACGATCATGCCTTTGGCTTTGACCATTTGTCCATCTTTATTATCTGTAGCGCTCCACTGTATTGATTCGGGCACCTTCTGATCGTCCAGTCCAACCTGGATCTTTATAGTAGATATCGTACTCATAATTATCAATTAAAGCGCAAATTTAGCCATCATTTGCTGATTTTCAGACGTCGGTTTTCCGGATACCGGAATTTGGCGGCCTGCAACCAGCCGTTGCGGGCAAAAAAAGCGTTGTTGTTATGCAGTTAAATGTGCCCACCACTGCTCCGCAGCGTGCTCCCAGCTGGTAAACGGCTTAACGGGAGGCACTTTGGCCAGTAATCGGGTACGCAATTGTTCATCTTTATATAAAAGGCTCATCTTTTCGGATAAGTCGTCCAGGCTCGCCGGATCTGCATACAACACGGTGTCCCCACCTGCTTCCCTGGCAGCCACACTATCCAGTGCAATCACCGGCACCTCACAACGGTGAGCTGCATAGATGGGTAATGCCAGTCCTTCAAACCTCGACGGATATACGAGCGCGTAAGCCCCACCCGTTAACCGGGCCAGGGTATCTTCATCTGCCGCTTCCACCATCACCACATCCTGCCGGAACTTATAACTTTGCAAAGCCGCGGCAATATCGGCGCCGGCAGCAGTAATACTCCCCGCCAGTACCAGCTTAATGTTGCTGCGCTGCCGCTTTTTCAATGCCGAAAAAGCTTTCAGCACTGGAATAATATTATTCCGTGGATGCAAACTCCCGGTTACCAGG
>NZ_DATCVJ010000365.1:0-5021 GCF_036566945.1 Chitinophaga sp.
ATCTGCATCAGTATAATCCTGATAAAGACAATCGCCGAAGGCGATCCCTTCCGCTTACTTGCGCTTCAGGAACACAAACCCATTCTTCTCTCCGATCACTTCCAGGTTAGGATGCTGCCGGTAAGGCTCACTATCTGTAATACGACAAATGAAATAGGCGGGCTTGTCGAGCTGCCCGTTCAGCAACCATTCCAGATCGTAATAGTTTTTATTGGCGTGTGGCTGTTCCCTGGAATAGTAATGTTGTGCATAGCTGTGATACCCTAACGCTTTCACATATACGTCCTTGCCTTGTAAGGAAATGAAGTAATCTATGGCAGCCCGCTGGGAGTAAGCTTCTATCTTAGGTACAAAGTGCAATACCGTTACCTGTATTGCCAGAATGGAACTAATAAAGAGGCAAAGCAATCCCTTGTTGATCTGCTTGCGCAGCAGTAACACGCCGCTTACAATCACCAAAATCATATAGCCGGCACCGTAAGCCGCTTCTGTAACAGACCAGGGTACTATGGCCTGTAGGTTGGCTACGGCAAACTTATCGCCAATGTAGGGGATCAGCATATCCTTGTATACACCTACCAGTGGTAACAGCGCAATCGCTAAACCCAATACAAGGCCGATGAACAGGATCAGTGCTATGTTCCAGCCCCGCAGTTGCTGTTTGCCTTCGGATAATTTATATACCTGCCATGCCGCCAGGAAAGAAAGCGGGAAATAACAGAGAGAAGAGTAATGTACAATCTTGGTTTTCACGATGGAAAACAGGATCAGCACTACCCAGAATAATACCCACATCCATATTTTGAAATCTTTCATTTCAGAAGCAGCAGGAGTGGAGTAAATAGTTTTCTGTCTGCTCTGTAAATAGGTGAACAGAAAGGTGCTGGCAGGGAAACATCCGATTAGCAACACTATCCAGTGGTAGAAGAAGGGGCCGCCATGACCTGCGTCTTCTGTGGTCAGCAACCGGATCTGGTAAGCCACAAACTCGTTGACGAACCACCAGCCATGTGCGAGAATTTCATACCCAAACCATAGCAGGGTGGTAACGCTGGCAAACAAGGCAATAAGCCCGATATGCGCAAAGCCGATACTTATTTTTCCTTTGTTCCAGATCCAGTATACCAGCAGTGTGAGTAAGGCCACCAGGATGGCCGCCGGCCCTTTGGTTAATACCGCCAGTCCCAGGAATAATCCGCTGATGATGGCCATCCTCAGGGTTTTGGGATGGTAACCGATGCGATAGGCAAAGTAGATGGAAAGGAAAATAAAGAGATTAAAAGTAGGATCTATAATGCCTGACTTAAAATAAAATTGAGGTAGCCAGGAGCCGGCATATACCAGCGCCCACCAGCAACCGAATTTCTCGTCTGCCAGTTTTTTGCCAATAGCAAATAAACTCACCATAGTGGCAATGCCAATGATCGCATTGGGAAACCGTGCGGCAAAGTCATTGACACCAAATATCATCATACTTCCTACCTGCATCCAGATAAACAATGGCGGTTTTTCCCAGAAGGGACGGAAGTCTATTTGCACCTGGCTGTAGTTGTGACTCACTATCATTTCCCTGGCTGCTTCAGCAAAGTTAATTTCGTCCCAGTCAAATAAATGTACAGCACCCAAAAAAGGTATGAATAGTAAAGCAGCCACCAGGGCAATCAATAGGTATTTCATTGGCATTTTTTAAAAAAATTAGTATTACCAACTACAAAATGATGAATGACGGATGTACAGATAGACAACAAATACAAAAGTATCCGCTTTTGTCTACCTGTAAATCCGTCATTCATTATTTATAATCCGTAATTTTTATCTCGTTGTGTTGGCTTGTAGCATAGCTTCAGCGCATATTTCAGGCGACGACGTTGTATCCCTGAATTTAAAAAAACCGTATACCATAATAGTGCTTAACGTGCCCACTATACTCCCCACATAAACATCGGCAAAGAAATGCTGGGCCAGATAAATACGCGAATAGGCAGCGGAAAGTGCCATTCCTATTAACAGTAATCCCAACTTTTTATTGCGCGATATAAGCGCCAGGAAGCTGAACATACCAAAAGCAGCAGCGGAGTGCCCGGAGGGGAAACTACAGCTACTATGCACATTTACCCATTTTACCGTGTGTACCAGGGTGGCCGTTTCATCGCCAAAAAAGCTGATGGGCCTGGGGGCATTAAAATAGTGTTTGGATACCTGTACTACAATGGTGACCAACAGTAATACTGCCAATCCAATGAAAAATAGTCTGAACCTCTGCGTAATCAGCATCAGAAACAAAACTATTCCAAACATAATACCATCGCCGAGGTAAGTCAGCCCGGTGACAATCACATCGCCCCATTCTGAATGTTCCCCATTAATCCTGAGGAATAATTCCCGCTGGGAGCAGGTTGCCAGCATCACTCCTCCCACTATCAGCCATAGCAGGAAGGGCAGAAAGAAGTAGGTATTCTTCCTGAACAGTGTAAACAGCGTTTTCAATTCTGTAGGTTTTAAATTGTAGGTTGCCTTCTAATTCTCTGTAAGAACTTTTTTATCTGTTGAATAATGCGAAAATAATACTCTTTATTAAAAAGCTGTGAATCATTCATAGCCTTAACAATAAGGAAACCTGCAATAGGTAGTAATACCATATTCGATAACCACATTCCCGACCAGGTAAACATCACGCCACTTCTGGCCATTTTTTCCCCGATCATGAAAAACACGTTAAAGATAACAAAGAATATCACTGCAAAAACCAGCGGTGTACCAAGGCCACCTTTTCGAATAATGGAGCCCAGCGGGGCACCAATCAGGAACATCACAATGCAGGCTGCTGCCAATGTGAATTTACGCTGCCATTCTACTTTATGCATCACAATCAGACCGTGTTTGTCTTCGTACTCCTGTGTAGGTTGCTCCAGGGCACTCAGTGTTTCACGTACATTTTGTTCTGCTCTTTCCAATACCGAGCGTTTGTTTTTCTCCGGTACAATATCTTCAAAATTTTTCACTTTTAACGGTGGCGCGGTGGCTGCCCAGGCAGTATCTTTCCATTTGAAAAACGGGTAACGCACCGTTACATACGAATTGATGGTTTTACTGAATTTCACTTCTGCTTTTTCCATGGAATCTATCGCTACGTCCAGCTGCCGCACATTCAGCATTTGCTGGTTGGAGGCGAAGAGGTCCATGTTTAACCGGTTAAATGCAAAAGAACTCAGGTCAAACGCTTTACTATATTTTTTAAAGCCTTGTCTGATCATGTCGCCCGGAACAGTATACCCCCGGTTGCCTCTTTCTTCATAACGCCAGCCATTTTCCAGTACAAAATACAAAAAGCGTTTGTTGGCGGTTAGCACCATCTGTCCTTTTTCTGCCAGGATCATGGCGTTACCGTTTTTATGATCGATGATCATTACCTGGTGGATGGTCTGGTTGTCTTTATCCTTCTGCGCCACCTTGATGGTATAGTCAGGAATATCTTTATAGAAAACCCCTGCTTTGATATTAAACGCAGGTTTTGAGTTAGTAATATCGTACAGTAAAGATTTTGCCTGCAGGTTGGCCACCGGAATCACGTAATTGGCAAATAAAAACGCCAGAATGCCGATAATAGTACATACAAACAGTAACGGGCGTATAAATCGCAGGAGGGAAATACCGGAAGATTTCAGGGCTACCAGCTCAAAACTTTCTCCCAGGTTACCAAAGGTCATGATAGACGACAGTAATACCGCCAGGGGGAGGGCCAGTGTTACCAGCGTGGCACTGGTATAGGAGATCAGCTGAATGATCACGCCTGTATCCAAACCTTTACCTACCAGGTCATCCACATACTTCCAGAGGAACTGCATTACCAGCACGAACAAGGTGACAAAGAAGGTGGCAACAAAAGGACCCAGAAATGTTTTGATGATTAGTTTGTCGAGTTTTTTCACTGATAATGCGGTATTAAAAAAAATGGAATCCCGATATTCGTATTTTACTATTCAGGATACTAGTAAACGGTAAAGTTAGCACGATTTCACAAAGGAGTGTTAAGCGCCACCTGAAAATACCGTTAAAATTATATGGAAAATTTTGATTTAACACCTGAAGAGGCTTCAATTATAGGCAGCGCTCACTTTATTCGCTTGAAAAACAGCGCAATAGATAAAGTAATGGGGCTGATGGGAAATTTGCAAACAGCCCTGGCAGCCTATGACCGGGACACAGATTTCCCCTTTGAGCCGGAATGGCTGTTACAGGGTGGTAAGATTTCGAGGGGAGAGCAGTATAAAGGTTTGCCATGGGTAATGCTGGATTATCCGCGGTATTTCAGTAAAACAGACGTTTTTGCCTTCCGTACCATGTTCTGGTGGGGGCATTACTTCAGCGCTACCCTGCACCTGGCGGGTAAAGTAAAAGTGCATTTCAGCACCACCCTGGAAAATGAGTATACGAAGTTGGCGGAAGCCGGATTTCAGGTCTACGTGCAGGAAAATCCCTGGGAGCATGATTTCGAAAATGGGAACTATTGTTTCATAGACACGCTGAGTTTAGATGAGTGGAAGACGCTGGTTAGCCGAAACGATTTTATTAAATTGGCTAAACCCTTCGTGATCGGTCATTGGGGCGAAATAATTACTGATGTAGTGAAGGCATATGCCACGCTACTCAGTATACTTGATCATAAACGCGGCGTTTAGCTGCCGATGCGGTGGAAGAGATCTTTCACCTGGTATTCCCATAGTTGACTTTGGTCCTTCACTTCTTTCTTCTCTGCGAAATCTTTTACTATCAGGATAGTTTCATTCGTTACTTCAGAAATTTGTATGCGGAACTCAAAATATTCCTCTTTGGGAGCATGCGTCCAGTGCAGCCGGATGTACTCATCTTCCTCTTGTTCCAGGACTTCTGCTTCTTCAGCAGTGCCATTCCAGGAAAAGGAAAAAACATTATCTCTGAAATCAACTCTATCTGCAAACCACTCCTGTAAACCAGCGGGTGTAGATAAGAATTCATACAGGATACCGGGTGAGCACCGTACC
>NZ_DATCVJ010000366.1:0-3572 GCF_036566945.1 Chitinophaga sp.
GATTGTCTGCTAAACTGGCTTATAGCAGAAATATAGATAATGAATTCATCAAAAACTTCGGAAAAAAGCAGCTGCTGTATAATTATGCCATGTCTGCCAATGGCGTGATAGATATTACTAAACCGCTGGGGACTGTACTCAGCGGTGATCCGGGTACCGAGTATATCGGTAACGAATATACGAAATCAAATTCCTATCAGTTAAATGCGCAACTCAATTACGAGCGGCATTTTGGACTGCATCATGTTACTGCATTAGCGGTGTATGAACAGTATGAATATGAGGATAACAATTTCCAGGCATACCGGTATAATTTTCCGTTATATCCCACCGATCAGTTTTTTGCCGCCAGTGGAAATAGTAAAGACTGGAGCAACAATGGATCGGAAAACCAGGATGGACGCTTGTCTTACATAGGAAGAGTGAACTATGATTATGCCGGAAAATATTTAATCTCTGCGTCTGTACGTCGGGATGGTTCCGTAAAATTCGCACCGGACAAAAGATGGGGATGGTTCCCTTCTGTATCTGCCGGTTGGAAAATTTCTGAAGAAGATTTCTTTAAACATACCAAGGCACTGGATTTTGTGGACATGCTGAAAATCCGGGCCTCACTGGCCACCACCGGTAATGATGCTATTGGTGGATGGAAATGGCAGGACCAGTACAATATCCAAAGTGGTACGTACTACATGGGTACGAACGGTACTACCAACCCCAGACTGGCTTATGGTGGTATCCCTAACCCGGACCTTACCTGGGAAAAATCCAGATCTGTCAATTTTGGGTTAGACCTCAACATGTTAAAACACATTTCTGTGACGGCAGAAGTATGGCGCCGTCATACCTACGATATTCTTGGCTCCCGTATACTGGCTATCCCGGCTGAATTTGGCACCTCATTGCCTGCTGTAAATTATGGCGTGGTCAACGCCAAAGGATTTGAATTTGAATTAGGATATGATAATAAAATAGGAAAGAATTTTTCGTTTAGAATAAAAGGAAATATAGGCCTGGCGACCAACAAAGTAGTGTTACAGGATGTAGCAGCAGGAGCAGTGCCGGTAGATGATCCGAATGGTAAAACACTGAATTACCTGAAAGGTTATGTGTCCAATGGTATTTACCGGACTAAAGAAGATCTGGCCAAACTCCCTGCTGGATTTACGATTGAGGGCGTGACCCCGGTACTGGGAATGTTAAGCTTTGAAGATGTAAGCGGACCGGCAGGAAAACCAGATGGCAAAGTAGATACCTGGGACCGTGTGAAGCTGGGTGATTATCAGCTGGGTCAGGCGCCCATTTCGTATGGACTCACACTCAATTTCGCGTATAAAGGATTTAACGTGGATATGTTGTTTGCAGGTTTGGCCGGATTTAAAACCACCTATAATGATGCTTTTTCAAGAAATGTAGGCAGCTATTGGACTTATACCAATTACTGGAAAGATTACTGGACAGAGTCCAATGTAAATGCATCGGGACCGAAGCCATTCCCATGGGGGAGCCAGTATGCCAGCTACGCTAATTACAATTCTTCCTACAACGTGTACGACGGTAGTTTTGTACGGATGAAATATTTATCCATCGGATACCAGATTCCATCTTTTTTGGTGAAAAAAGCAGGCATACAATCGGCTACTGTCTTCCTTTCCGGTACCAACCTGTTTCAGTGGTCGAAGTTTAAATTGTATGACCCTGAGCTGAGTCAGTTTATGAGTTATCCGATTATGAAGACGTACTCCGTAGGACTTAATATCAACCTGTAATTATTTTACTGAGGAAAAAATTAAACAATGAAAAATTCCAACTATATATCGATACTGGTACTTGCTGTCGGCTTATTGACAGGTTGCAGCAAGGTACTGGACAAAAGCAATCTGACGGCGGTAAATCCCGACCAGGTATGGAGCAATGAAGCGATTGGTAAAGCCTACCTCGATAATATCTACGCCGCTATGATGCCTGGCAACCCTTATGGTAGCGCCAATGGTACGGATGAAGGCGTGCCTTATCAAAAACAAACCGATGCATGGATGCAGGGTTCGGCTACGTATGACTCGTATGATATTTATGGTTCGCAGTATTCGAATATCCGGACCATTAATATCCTTTTAGAAAATATTGATCAGGCATCATTTGCCCCTGCCAGTAAAAATCAGATGAAAGGGCAGGCGCTGTTCTGGCGTGCCTGGGCGTATTATGCGCTCACCAAAAGTTATGGAGGCGTACCGTTGATTACCGCACCACAGGCCGTGTCTGTAGACTTAAATACTTTACAGGTACCCCGCAATACCACCACGGAGTGTATTGCACAAATCACAAAAGACCTGGACGATGCGATTGCATTATTGCCGGATGTGTGGACAGGAGAAGACGTAGGCCGAATTGATAAATGTGCGGCCATGGCTTTTAAAGGAAGGGTATTATTGTTTTTTGCCAGTCCGTTGTTCAACCCTTCAGGTGCAGCAGCTAAATGGCAACAGGCTTATGATGCCTGTCAGGCGGCCAAAAATGAATGTGATGCGCAGGGAAAAGGTCTTTAAGCGCCCTATAATAAAATATGGGATGATGAATTGAATAAGGAAGTGGTCATGGTGAAAAGGTTTAATTACCCCCAGGCATCCTATTTTCAGGGCGGCCTTATTCCGCTTAACTTTTCACAGGACGACGTAGGATACGACCGGCCTTCTCTGGAACTGGCCAATGCCTTTCCAAGGAAAGACGGGTCGGCCTGGAATACAGCCACCATGGCATATGACACTATCTTTAAAAACCGGGATGACCGGTTTTATGAAACCATTTATTATAATGGATCACCTTATCAATACCTGGCAAAGATGAAAAATATGAACACTTACCTGTGGACATATTTTGATGTAGTGACCGACTATAATTCGGGAACCGGTATTGCCGGTACGCATAATTCGATTACAACAGATCCGTTATGGTCTAACTCCAGTTTTTACCGGATTAAAGCCATTGATAAAACGGCTAATATGGCCACCTCCGTTTATAACGCGGGCGTTGACTGGCCAGAGATCAGGTATGCCGAGGTGTTGATGAACTATGGGGAAGCCGCCAATGAGCTGGGCAAAAATGCCGAGGCATTGAATGTGCTGTATAACATCCGTGCAAGGGCAGGTATTTTACCCGGAGCGGCCAGCAAATATGGTATTACCGCTGCTGCCACCCCAGACATCCGGACCGCCTATCAGCAGGAAAGGTTCGTTGAATTTGCTTTTGAAGGCAAACGAATGGATGATCTCCGGAGATTGAAAATGTTTGGTTACCTGAGAAGTCTGCCACAGCGTCACGGCCTCGGTATTGTATTGAAAGCCGGTCAGCCGGATGTACAACCCATGGACGATATCAATGCCGTATGGAACCGGTTTAATTCCACCGTTATTACCACCGATGCCATGAATATTGCCATAAAAGATAACTACTATATTTACGGCATCCCGCTTTCGTATATTAACAGAAACCCAAAACTTATGCAGAATAATAACTGGGGCGGCACCTTTGATCCGTTGCAGTAAACATTGGCTTACAGCACCGGCTACATGCCG
>NZ_DATCVJ010000367.1:0-6872 GCF_036566945.1 Chitinophaga sp.
TTAGGCACGGCACTGGACCCACATACCCCCGCCTATAATTTGCAAAGGGCCTGCGGCACCAGTCTGGATGCCACCATACAACTGGGGCTGCGCATCGCCTGCGGACAAATAGATACCGGCATCAGTGGAGGCAGCGATACCAACAGCGATATCCCCCTGCTCTTCCAGCAACAGCTGGCCTGGAAACTGGTAGCACTGCGCAGCGCCAAAACGCTGAGCGAGCGACTGAAAGTACTGGCTTCCATTCGATTCGAAGACCTCACCCCTGTATATCCATCTATCGTAGAACCCAGAACCGGTATGTCTATGGGACAGCATACAGAAAAAATGGTGAAGGAATGGGGCATTAGCCGGGAAGCGCAGGACGCACTGGCCTACCAGAGTCATATGAATGCTGCCAAAGCTTACGCAGAAGGCTTCTTCCAGGATCTTATCATTGAATACAAAGGCGTAAAAAAAGATACGATTATACGCGGAGATACTACGCCGGAAAAACTCGCCGCGCTGAAGCCTGCATTTGATTTCAGTGGCAACGGCACGCTCACGGCCGGCAACAGCACCCTCTATACCGATGGGGCTTCTGCCTTGCTACTGGCTTCGGAAGAATATGCACAGCAACAAAACTGGCCGGTAATGGCCCACCTGGTAGATGCCGAAACCGCCGCAGTAGATTATGTAAACGAGGAAGGACTGTTGATGGCGCCCACCTATGCCGTAGCCCGCATGCTTAAGCGCAATCACTTAAAGCTGCAGGACTTCGATGTGTATGAAATCCATGAAGCTTTTTGCGGACAAGTACTCTGCACCCTCAAAGCCTGGGAAGATGCCGCCTACTGTAAAAAGCTGGGTTGGGATGTTCCGTTGGGCAGCATAGACCGCAGTAAGCTGAATACCAAAGGTGGCAGCGTTGCCATTGGGCATCCCTTTGCCGCCACCGGTACCCGGATATTGGCACAAACGGCTAAAATCCTGCAGCAACGCGGCAGCGGACGTGCACTGGTATCTATCTGTACCGCCGGCGGAATGGGTGTCACCGCCATACTGGAACGGTAGCCACTATTTTTTCAGCGAGGAAAGATATTCTACCAGGTCTACCAGTTCCTGCTGCGACATGGCCGTAGCTAAACCGGTAGGCATCAGTGAATGCTCATATGCTTTTCTGGAAACGATGGTATTCTTTTTCAGCTTTACACCTTGTCCGCCAGCGGTGCGTACATCTACTTCCTCTTTGGTTTCGCCGGCTACATACCCCAATACCTGCGAGCCATCCGTTAGTTTAAAGAAGTATCCTTCAAAGCCAAAGCTAATGCCGCCATCGGGGTGGATAATGGCATCATAGATAGCGCTTTTGGTCAGCTTGCTGCCTATTTCAGACAATGCCGGACCAAAGTTTACCCCCGCGTTACCTGCCACATGGCAGGTGGCACAATAACTGTTAAATATTTTTTTTCCTCCGGAGACCTCTCCCTTCATAGCCACCAACTGATCTACGGGCAATAGGTCGTGGTGTACGGTGGCTGGCTCATAATAAGCTACGGCTTTGGCTTTGATATCCTGTCGCCATGCATGTGTGAGCACCGCCTTTGCTACGGTATCCAGATCGGCCGGCAATGATTTATTGGCCACCATGTTCCACAAATCGGCGTACCCATCCCAACCGTGGCCCAGGTTGCGGGTAGCAAGCTGTCTTAACGGTAAAGAATATACGTTGTTACGCATCAGCGCCGACAACAGCTCGCGGTTGGTACGATCCTGCGCCTTACCCAGTGCGGTTACCAGCGTAGCTGCACTGGCAGAATCAGATTTTTTCAGGGTCCTGATCACCAGCGCCTGTCCGCCACACTGCAACAATGTTTTCATGCTATAGCCCTGCAGATCATCCCGTTGGGTATCGAGTACCATTTGGAGTAATGTTTCATTCTGATCGCGGAGGTGATACTTGAGTACGAGGTCTACGTATTCCATTTCCCCTTTGACTACGCCCAGACTGTTGTGCAACAAGGCCGTCATAGCCGGCGTTTTAGGAAGGGCCGCCGCATCCAGCTGCATCAGGGCCAGTGCACTGATCCAACGTTGTTTGGGATCATCTTTCAGCAGACTTAATAATACCGGCGTACTTTCTGCCACCGGATAAAAATCGAATGCGCGGAAATATTTTTTATCCTGCCGGATATCATTCTCTGGCTCCTGGATCAGCGCGGCCAATAAAGGTAATGCGGCCGGAGTTCTGGCCCGCCAGATGATGTCCTGATCGGCAGACGGATAGCGGGTATTGGGTGGTAGCTGCCGCCATGCGTCGAAACACGCTTTCCAGTTACCATCTGCGGCAATGCCCAGGGCTTCCAGGTACCAGCGGTCTTTTCCATTGTATTGTGCTGCCAGCAGGGCCCAGTTGGCGGGCATATCTGCTTCATGGCTATGGTACATGGCCAGCAATGCCTGCCGGCGCACCGCGGCCGAAGTATCTGTTACCAGCATATTACCATAGCTAACGCCACTTTCTTTGGCTGCCCTTATCGCTGTGATACGGATATCTTCGTCTTTATCCTGTAAGGCTGTTTTAATATAGCCGGCACCGTTAGGCAGCTTGCTCAGCAGCCAGAGCGCACGCGCCCGGTAACGGGAATTACTGCCGTTGTACATGGATTGTAATTCCTTTTCTGCTGTGGCCCCCATACTATGGAGCTTTGTCCACGCCAGGTATCGGGTGCTGCCGTTGGGACTTTTCAATGCTTCCACCGCACTGCCAGCATCACTGATGACTGGTGGTTTAATTTTATACGCACTACCGGCAGGGGCTACACGAAATACACGGCCACGGTCCAGGTCACCCACCTGGTGGCCACCTACGCCGGGGTCGTACCAATCGGCTACAAACAGGGAACCATCCGGCGCAATGCAAACATCAGCAGGACGGAACCATTGATCCGTAGCACTCTCCAGTATATTTTCTATCGTTGCCGTATAGCCGGCACCGTTCTTTTTAGCGGGGTAAGCTCTTACTACATTATGCCCCGGTTCTCCATGGATCATCTGGTTGCGGAATACTTCCGGCAGCAGCGAGCCTTCGTATACCACCATGCCTGTAGGTGATCCCGAACCTGTTTGTAATAAGTTAGGCACCACACCCGGATCATTGAGATGCCAGTGCCGGTAAGGAATAGAATCTTCCATATTCATACGGCGGGATGACCAGCCCGCGCCGGTCATCTCATCCGTATATCCATAGTTGCCATGTTCGAGAATATAATTGATCCGAACGCCCCGGTTGCCATCATCATCATTATCACTCTGCCACATGTTACCAAACGCGTCTACGGCTACTTCATAGTTATTGCGGAAATTATGCGCCATCACTTCCAGGCCACTACCGTCTATATTACAGCGGAAGATCATGCCTTGCCGGTAAGGCTTGCCTTTGTTGGCGATCAGGTTACCATCCGCATCTTTTATTACGTTTCCATTCTTATCAAGTATACTATCCCCGGCATTACCAAAGTTGAAATACAGCTTTCCATCCGGTCCAAACGTAAACGCGTGAATAGCATGGTCGTGCTGTATGCCGCCAATACCACGGAACAGGAGTTCCTTTTTATCGGCTTTATCGTCACCATCGGTATCTGTGAAGATGAACACGTTAGGGCTGCAGGATACAATGACTTTATTGCCGAGTACACAAATACCCAATGCGGCATTAATGCAGGTATCCTGGTAAAAAACTTTGGCGGTGTCGGCTTTACCGTCCCCATCGAGGTCTTCCAGGATCATGATCCGGTCGCCTGCCGCTTTGTAAGGATGGCCGGGGTTGAGTTGATTCCGGTAGTTGTATGCCTCCGTAATCCACACCCTCCCTTTTTCATCAATGTCCATATTAGTGGGATTCATGATAGCCGGCTCACTGGCGAATAGGGTTGTTTCCAGTCCTTCCCTGGTCTTCAGGCCGCTGACAGCATTTTCCGGTAATCGTAGCTGCGCTTCCGTTAGTGGCGCCGCAGGTACTTTGGGCTGGTTGGAATGACAGGCGCTCAGCAATACAGAGGCCGCAAATAGCAATCGGTGGATATATCTCATACGTGGAATCAATTAAATGTCAGTGTAACACGTATTAAAAGTAACAAAATAAATCACATAAAAAAACCCGTCCCGGGAAACCGGGACGGGTGGTCCATTGTCATCCATTTCACCGAATAAAAATTTCGATATTATTCTATGCATATACCATGCCGGAAATGGAAAAATATGATTCAAAAAAACTTAATGTATTACTTTCTCCAGCGCTGCTTCCAGTGCTTCACCACGCAAATTCATCGCAATAATGCGACCCTGCGGGTCCAGCAGAAAATTCTGCGGAATAGAATTGATCATGTAAAGTTTAGCCACATCACTATTCCACCATTTCAGGTCGCTTACATGATGCCAGGTAAGACCATCCTTTTCAATAGCGGCTGTCCATTTAGCTTCATCACCGGTTCTATCCAGCGATACGCCTAAGATATCAAAGTTCTTATCCTTGAAACGATTGTATGCTTTTACTACGTTAGGATTTTCAGCCCGGCACGGACCACACCAGCTGGCCCAGAAATCGAGCAGTACATATTTACCACGCAGATCAGACAATTTCATGGTTTTACCATCCGGTGTAGCGGCAGAAAAATCTGGTGCCACCTGGTTCATTGCCAGGGTGGCCGATGCTTTCAGTATAGCTGCTGCTTTCAACCCTAAAGTGGATTGACGCAGTGCCAGCGGAAATTTATCAAACAGTTTTTGTGTACCTTCTATATCCATCACGCGGCCACCCATTTTTTTACGCAGCGTAACAAGACTCACATAATAATCCGGATGCGCCAGCATAAATTGTTCCTGCAAAGATTCCTGCTCCGCCATCAGTTTTCTGAAGGCCATCGTCAGACTGTAGTAACCGGTAGTATCCTTTTGTTCGGACATCATCATACGCTGTGCAATAGCACGCATAGAATCCATGCTCTTCGTTTGGGAAGCAAACGTAGCATTCAATTCATCCAATTGTTTGGTAAAAGGAGAGCCTTTTATTTCAGCGTCCTGCAGCAGATTAAATCCATCAACTTTTTTCTGGGTGAGTTTCATCTTGTCGGTAGGCGTGATAAATAAAGCACGATTACCGCTACTCTTTTTCTCATCTTTCAAACGAATACTCAACATCGCCTCAGCGGTGTCAGTTATTTCGTAAGTCAGCTTAAAAGCACCTTTCTCCACTAATGCGGAATCTAATGGCTTATATCCATTGCCGGATGATTTTAAGAGAAAGATGTATTCATTATTAAAGGCATCAGGTACTTTACCTGTAATGGTGGCCTTCTTTTGCGCAAATGCACCGGAAACTGCTACTGTTGCCAGGCAGCTGAAGAGAATTCTTTTCATTCGTTTAATGGTTGGTTGGTTTTGCCCGAATGTATAAAAACGCTCCCAGCCCTTCAACTGCTTAATGACAGGCGGTCATGGTAAGTTGTTTACCGGTTTTGCTCAGGGTAGTAATACAATCCTGCTACCGTTGGCGGTTTCCAGGTTCCAGGCAGCCGCTACTTCCCCGAGGGGCATTTCCACCAGGTCTATCTGCAGCTTGCCCGCAGCGGCACATTTCATGATCTCGGGAAACGATTTAAAGATAGCTTCCGGGGCAATGCTGCCACCACCGCTTCCCAGTATTTCCAGGCGGGAACTACGCAGGGCTTCCGCCGGAAGAGAGATGTTACTGCCGGCCATGGCCCCTACCTGTACCAGGCGGGTACGCGGCCCTTCTTTCATCAGCTCCTTACCGGTGATAGCGGTAATCAGTGTACTCACAGGCTCGCCCCAGAGGTAATCAATCACCACATCGTACGACTGCGCCGCAAAAGCCTTTAGAAGGGCTTCCGGCGATTGATCCAATGCAATACACTCATCAGCACCTAATGCCGGCAACTGCGCTAAAACGGCTTTGTTACGGCCGGCAGCGATGACCTTTCCGGCCCCCAGCGCTTTGGCGATTTGTACCGCCAGCTTACCGGCTGCTCCGGTAGCACCCAGGATCAGCACCGTTTCGCCGGGTTGTAATTGCCCACGGTAATTTAATGCCAGCCAGGAAGACATCGCCGGATTAAAAATAGCTGCCGCCATACTATCACTAATGCCATCCGGTAAAGGAATACACCACTTTTTATCCACCACCCCATAATCTGCCATGGTGCCGTATGGCTTGCGCAAACCGCCGAAATACACACGGGTACCATCTTCCAGTACCCCGGTACCATCCACACCCGCCACAAAAGGCTGCTCACTACCACCGGAATAATGCTGCCCCGCCACAATCGCCTTTACAATAGGATGTATGGCTGCGGCACTTACTTTTACCAACAGTTCATTACTGCCGGGTATAGGATCCGGGAAAAATTTATATTGAGGAACCTGTCCTGCCTGATCTACTATTGCTCCATTCATAAGGATATCTGTTTTTTGTAAGACAAAGGTCTGCCTGCAAAAAACAGCATCTCTTTACAATTGTTAAGAAATTATCGTTGGAGCTTATTCCGGATACGACTGAGAGACACTGCTGTAATACCCAGGTAGGACGCTATATATTGGAGCGGCACCCGCTGTAATAAATGTGGCTGTTCCTTCAACAACGCCTCATATCTTTCCTGCGGGGTATCTCTGATATGGGAAACAAACAATTTACTATAATGCAGGAAACGTTGAAAAATAGCTTCTTCCATTTCCGCTTTAAATCCGGGCACACTGTTTACGATCACCGCAAAATCATCCTTTGCTATTTTAAGCAACTTCGACGGGAATAGCGTTTCCAGCGTAAACATACTGGGCTGCCCGGTGCGGAAACTTTCAATAGAGGATACTCCTTC
>NZ_DATCVJ010000368.1:0-4145 GCF_036566945.1 Chitinophaga sp.
ATCGCCAAAACCTCATAGCCTTGCAGACGGAACATCGCCGCCGTGTCTTCCAGCTCATCTGCATTGCGGGCGGTGATGACTACAATAGCGCCTTCTTTTAATAAAGCAGTGGCGATGCCTTTACCGATTCCTTTACTGCCACCTGTAACGATGGCCACCTTTCCTTTTAAATGAAGCTCCATGATCCTGTTATTTTGTAGTATAAGTTATTGAAAAAATGGTAAAAGATCAGCATCAACGGGAACTTATCCCGAATAGTACAAATTACGTAGCTTCGGGGCCTAAATTTTTACACCATGATTGCAACAAAAGCTTATGCTGTGCAGGATGCTGCTTCTCCGCTGGGTCCATGGAACTTTGAGCGCAGAGAACCCGGTCCGCACGATGTACAGATTGAAATTTTATATTGCGGTGTATGCCATTCAGATATACACCAGGTGAGAAATGAATGGGGTAATTCCATTTACCCAATGGTGCCCGGCCATGAAATAGTAGGACGCATTACTAAAGTAGGTGATTATGTTACCCGTTTTAAAGTGGGCGATCTTGCTGGTATTGGTTGTTTTGTAGATTCCTGCCGTGAATGTGATCCCTGCCATGCGGGCGAAGAACAGTACTGTATAACCGGCGGCGCCAGCACGTACAACGGGTATGAAATGGATCGTAAAACACATACTTATGGTGGTTACTCTACACATATTGTCACGGACGAAAAATACACGCTGAAAGTTTCCGATAAATTACCGCTGGAAGGAGTGGCACCGTTATTATGCGCTGGTATCACTACTTATTCTCCGCTGCGTCACTGGAAAGTGGGCAAAGGTCATAAAGTGGGCGTAGTAGGTTTGGGTGGTTTAGGTCATATGGCCGTAAAACTTGCGGCTTCTATGGGTGCAGAGGTGACGATGTTAAGTACGTCTCCTTCCAAAGAAGCGGATGCAAAAAGACTGGGTGCGCATCATTTTTCGTTGATGACGGACAAAGAGCAGGTGAAACAATTGCGGAACAAATTTGATTTTATTATCAACACTATTTCTGCGCCGCATGACTACACTACTTATCTGAATTTGTTGAACCTCGATGGCGTGATGATATGTTTGGGTGTTCCTCCAGAACCTTCTATAGTACCGGCTTTCAACCTGATCATGGGTCGCAGGAGTATTGCGGGTTCATTAATTGGAGGTATTCGTGAAACACAGGAAATGCTGGACTATTGTGCGGAGCATAATATTACCAGTGATGTGGAAGTGATCGATATTAAGGAAATCAATACGGCTTATGAGCGGATGTTGAAAGGAGATGTGAAATATCGGTTTGTGATTGATATAGCGAGTTTAAAAAAATAAGGTTACGCGATTTTTTGTCTTTATCCAGGATTATACTGATTTAGATGATTTTCAAGATTTCCTTTTACAAGATTAAAAAAGATTAGCGAAGACAAATGCGGTTATCCACATTCGTCTTCGCTAATCTTTTATCCTCAAAAATCATCAAAGTAAAAATCCGGAAAATCATTTTAATCAGTATAATCCTGAATAAAGACAAGCGCCAAAGGCGCTCCTTCGCTTACACCAGGTATCCGAACAGGCTATCATCTTTATTCAGTTCTGTTACCTGAAAATTATATTTTTTGAAATTGGCCATGAGTTTGTCGTAGTCTTCGCGGTACTTGAGTTCTATGCCTACGAGTGCGGGGCCGATTTCTTTATTATGTTTCTGTATATATTCGAAGCGGGTGATATCGTCGGTGGGCCCGAGGATATGATTCAGGAATTCCTTCAGCGCGCCGGGGCGTTGTGCAAAACGTACAATAAAATAATGCTTTAATCCTTCATAGAGGAGGGAGCGTTCTTTTATTTCCTGCATGCGATCAATATCGTTGTTGCTGCCGCTGATCACGCAAACTACTTTCTTGCCTTTTATTTCTTCGGCGAAATCATCGAGCGCAGCGATGGACAAGGCGCCGGCGGGTTCCACTACGATGGCATCTTCATTATATAAACGGAGGATGGTGGAGCATACTTTACCTTCTGGAACGAGGTGCATTTTGTCCAGTACATCTTTGCAGATTTCATAGTTGAGGGTACCAACTCTTTTTACAGCGGCGCCATCAACAAAGCGTTCAATTTCATCGAGGGTAACGGGGCCACCGTTTTCCAGGGCGCGGAGCATGGAGGGAGCGCCTTCCGGTTCTACGCCAATGATATGGGTTTTGGGGCTATAGGTTTTAAAGTAGGTACCTAAGCCGGCAGCCAGGCCGCCGCCACCAACGGGCACGAAGAGGTAGTCGATGGATGACTGGTCTTCGAGGATTTCTACGGCTACGGTACCTTGTCCTTCGATAATTTTTGGATTATCGAAAGGGGGGATAAAGGTCATGCCGCTTGCTTTCGTGAATGACTGGGCTTCAGCAGAGCAGTCGTCGAAAGTATCTCCTACGAGGCGGATTTCGATATGATCGCCGCCGAACATGTTTACCTGATTAACTTTTTGTTTCGGTGTAATGACAGGCATGAATACCACGCCTTTAATATTCATGGCTTTACAGGCATAGGCGAAGCCCTGGGCGTGGTT
Source organism: Chitinophaga sp. (assembly GCF_036566945.1). GTDB lineage: Bacteria > Bacteroidota > Bacteroidia > Chitinophagales > Chitinophagaceae > Chitinophaga. The sequence goes on from NZ_DATCVJ010000368.1 coordinate 2,575, forward strand.
TCCCGCGCTGGCGCAGGTAACGCCTTTTGCCAGTACATCGGCGGGCAGGCTGCTGATGAGGTTATAGGCGCCTCTCAATTTATAAGAGCGTACAATCTGCATGTCCTCTCTTTTCAGATATACATCACAGTTATAACGCCGGGAAAGGTTGGCGCTATACATCAGCGGCGTGCGTGTGATCACTGGCTTCAGCTTCACAGCAGCATCGAGGATATTCAGGGAATTGACACTACTCATTACTTCAGACATAAAATGTAATTAATACAAACGGCAAAGCATTTCCGGGGCTATCGAAATCATGGAACCGTATTTAGTAAACAGTAAGAATATTTTCTTCTGTACTAAATACCAGCACCAATAATTTCAATAATTCGAAAATGCTTTGCCATTTGTAATTTATAATAGTTGCTATTACGCGTTGTTAGGACGCAGCTTACGTACAGCCGCACCTGCCTGCCACATTTCGCTTTCGCGCAGTTCTCTCAGTTCTTCGTTCAGTTTTTCGCGGTAGTCCGGAGTGCTGTTGGAAGCGATAGAACGGGCAGCTTCTTTACCTGCAGCAACGCTGGCGTACAATTCGTCGAATACAGGCTGAGTAGCTGTTTTAAACTTCTTCCACCAGTCGAGCGCACCGCGCTGCGCAGTAGTAGAGCAGTTAGCATACATCCAGTCCATACCGTTTTCTGCTACCAGTGGCATCAGAGATTGGGTCAGTTCTTCTACTGTTTCGTTGAACGCTTCAGAAGGTGAGTGACCATTTTTACGCAGTGTTTCGTACTGAGCAGCGAAGATACCCTGGATACAACCCATCAGTGAACCACGTTCGCCAGTCAGATCGGAGAATACTTCTTTTTTGAAATCTGTTTCGAACAGGTAACCGGAACCAACGCCGATACCCAGTGCTACAACGCGTTCTTTAGCGCGGCCGGTAGCATCCTGGAAGATAGCGTAGCTGGAGTTCAGACCCTGACCAGCCAGGAACAGGCGACGGAGGGAAGTACCGGAGCCTTTAGGTGCTACCAGGATTACGTCTACATCAGCCGGAGGAATAATACCGGTTTGTTCTTTATACGTGATACCAAATCCATGGGAGAAGTACAGTGCTTTACCAGGAGTCAGGTGTTGCTTTAAAGTAGGCCACAGGGTGATCTGTCCGGCATCAGACAGCAGGAACTGCAGAATAGTACCTTTCTGAGCAGCTTCTTCGATATCGAATAAAGTTTCACCAGGAACCCAGCCATCAGCCACTGCTTTATCCCAGGTTTTAGAATTTTTACGTTGACCTACAATAACGTTAAAGCCATTGTCTTTCAGGTTCAGTGCCTGGCCGGGACCTTGTACGCCGTAACCAATAACTGCAATCACTTCGTTCTTCAGCACTTCCCTTGCTTTTTCCATAGGGAATTCTTCTCTGGTTACTACTTGTTCGAGTACCCCTCCAAAATTGATGGTTGCCATGTGTAGTTTTTTTTAGCTGTTAGCTATTAGCAGTTAGCTATAGCTGAGGATTGATTTGAATGAATAATGATTTATAATTTAAAAGCTTTTAGCAGTTAGCTTTTAGCTTTTAG
>NZ_DATCVJ010000369.1:0-4463 GCF_036566945.1 Chitinophaga sp.
CATCGACCTGCTGATTACTATTGCGCCAGTAGCCGCCGTTCTTCATCATTTCCGCCTGATTGCCCAGCCATCCCGGGTTGGTAGGATTTCCATCTACATAAGGGCGGGTGCCATAAGCATTATAAAATAATTTACCCCAAAGGTTATTCAGATCGTCGGAGCCGTAATCGTAGGTGAAATTAAAGCGCTTACGGGTGCCATTGCTATTGCTTAAATTGAGGGATACCGTAAGATCCTTCGTTACTTTCACGGCTACATTTCCCCGCAGGTTGTATTTTTTATAAGACACATTGGGCAAAAATCCGTTCTCGCTGTAATAAGATCCGCCGAGGTAATAAGTTACTTTATCGCTTCCTCCGGAAATACTCAATGCATGCCGCTGGTTAACGGGGTCCTGATAAACGGCATCATACCACGCCTTCCCGTCAGGGTTCCAGGTTCTTACATCTGCTTCTTCTGCGGCGCTGATATTGTTTTCCCCGAATACATAGCGGTTCAGTTTGAGTGAAGCGGTCAAGTCCAGGTAGCCCGGTACCTGTCCTGTTTTTTCTATGCCAAAGGTAGAACTGTAACTGATCACCGGCTTTCCGGAATTCCCTGTTTTAGTAGTTACCAGTATTACCCCGTTGGAGGAACGTGATCCGTAAATAGCCGCTGATGCAGCATCTTTCAATACGGAAATCTCGTTGACTTCATTAGGATCTAATGCATCAAAGCTCACTTTATCTCTTACCACACCATCCACTACATACACAGGGTCTGTACTGGCGGAGCTGAAAGTAGATAATGCTCTCACACGTATGCCCGATCCGATACCAGGCGTACCGGTATTCGTTTGCACATATACGCCCGACAAGCGTCCTGCCAGTACATTGGAAAGATTAGAGGTGGGAATCAATGCAATCTCGGTGGCTTTCATAGTGGATATGGCAGCGGTGAGACTGCTTTTTAGTTGCGTGCCATAGCCCACCACAATGACCTCATCTATTTTTTTGGTAGACGTTTTCATCACGATTTTAAATTCACCACGACCATCTACCCGAACTTCCTGATCTTCATAACCTATAAATGAAAAGATCAACACGTCATTGCTATTGGCCACCAGGCTAAAGCTGCCCTGTGCATTTGCCATCACGCTTTTACTATTGCCTTTGATATGTATAGTGGCGCCGGGAAGAGGGCTCCCTTTATCATCTGTAATGGTACCTTTAATTTCTATAGGAGGTGGAATGGGATTACTGCTGCCTCCCGGTGGATCTTTCTTGCGGATAACGATCGTTTTCCCTACCATAACGTAGTCAAACAGCTGCCCTTCAAAGCAGGCATTTAAGGCCTCCGTCAGCTCCACACGATTCAGCTGCAGCGTTACTTTTTTGGCATTTTTGAGCAGGCGCTCATTGGAAAAGATCTGGTAATTACTCTGGCGGCTAATTTCCCTGAAGACTTTTGTCAGGGGCGCATCTTTTACGTGCAACGTAATCTCCTGGCCGTTTCCCTTCGCTGCCACGTGCAAACAGACCGACATCAGCAGGACACCTGTTAGCTTCATAATCAAGAAAATTTTGGTTGACGCCCTTAGGCCGGACACTAAGCAGTCCCCGATATACACAACGGGATTTTGCTTATGAAAACTTAATTTCATAACTTCATTTTGTTTAGGTTGATAAAAAGCATTCTTAGCGGACTGTATTTACTATTTACCTGAGCATATTGCCAGTAGTGTTTCAGCGCTACTGGTTTTTTGTTTCAGACAATGAGATTGTTCACTTACTTCAGGGATTGATCATTACATTATTTCCTTTAATTTTTACGGTTACTTCGCTGTATTCCAATATTTTTAAAAATTCAGACAGACTTACATCCCGGGAAAGAGAGCCGGTAAACTCCTCTGCCGGCACCCCATTCGGGTATTGTACGGTAATGCCGTACCATCGTTCTGCCTGTCGCATCATAGATTGTATATCCGTTTTATCAAATACAAAAAGTCCTTCCTTCCACGCTACTACCCCATCTATCGCCACCTCTTTTACCACGTCAATAGTAGTGCTAACCCGCGCCTGTTCACCCGGCCGGAGGGTCGCGGACTGGTTTTGTCTGGATACCTTTACGGCTCCTTCCAGCAGGGTTATCTTAATGTCCGGTTCACCATCATAAGCGTTCACATTAAAATGTGTACCAAGGACCAATATGTCTGTACCTGAACCTGCCTTCGATACCCTGAAAGGCATAGCCGGATTAGACGCCACCTCGAAATAGGCTTCGCCTTTGATTTGTACTTTTCTTTCTTTACCCAAAAAAGTAGTAGGATAAGTAATAGAAGAGGCTACATTCAACCATACTTTTGTTCCGTCACTCAGCACCAGTGACACGGCTTTGCTCCCGGTTGGTACCGTGAGGGTATTAAATTGCAGGGAGGCATTTTCGCCGGAACTCAGGTAAGTAATCTGCCCCGCACTGTTCTTTACGATTCGCGTGTTTGCCTGCATGGCCAGAAAACCATTGGCAGCACTGTCCAGTATTATTTGCTGTCCATTGGCCAAAGTGAGCATAGCCCTGGTATTCGCAGGTGCCTTCAGGTCTGTAACAATAGCAGCTACCGGCTGCTGCCTTGGAGGGAGCGTCCTGGTTTTCCCAAAATAAATACCGCCCGCAGAGATGAGCAATAGTACTACGGCGGCGGCCATGCGCCACCGGAAGGTATGCACCCGGGATGTTTGCGGTTGAGCAATATCCCGATCTGTCGCCAATTGCTGCTGCAACGCCGTCCAGGTAGACTGACCAAAAAGCCCGGCAGTTTGTTCCTCAGCGGTGACCACCGTTTCTGTATCTCCGGCGTTAACGGTATCATACCACTCGTGCAATAAGCGAATTTCGCTTTCAGTGGCTTCACCGTCCAGGTATTTCCTGGCCAGCCGGCTGACATCCTCTCTGTTAAGCTCCATTGTTCCTTTTTTAATAAGTATCCTGCATTTCTAATATAGATACATGAAACAGGATTTCATACGCGGAAAAACAAAACTTTTTTTAAAAAATTTTATAAACCAGCCACCAGCCGGCAAAGAAACCGGAAAACATCCATACTGCCGTGCTTAATTTATGCAGTTGTTTGCGCATTACTTCCATTACTTTGGCGATATAGCCTTCTGCGGTGCGGGGAGAAACACCCAGTTCCTGCGCCACTTCTTCCAGTGGTCTGTCCAGTAACTTATGATGGAGAAAGACGATACTATATTTTTCAGGGAGTTCGCCGGCATAACGTGCCAGGATCTCTAATAGTTGCTTGTTGTCAATATCAAACATTTCCATTTTTCTATTCGACTCGGCTATTTCATGCGACTTATAAACGGCTGCACGCCGGCTTTCATTGGCCAGATGCCGGTAAACGGCATAGCGGGTCATACCCGTCAGGTATTGTGATAAAGACTGAATAGATAGTTGTGCTCTTTTATTCCAGAGATTAAAAAATACATTCTGCAATATTTCCCTGGCGTCTTCGGCGTTGCCCAGACGTTTGTGTGCTATGAAAAGGAGCAATTTCCAATACCTGTTATATATTTCGTTAAAAGCGCCCTCATTCCCATTGTACAACAACTGCACTAATTGTTCATCTGTATGACTCGTATATAGCATTAAAGGTATAATGAAAACCCAACTGATAAAGATATTCCGAACCGTGAAATTTACCCGGGCAGCACAATGATAGTCAGCAAATAAGTGGCTGCCGGTATGTTAAAGTAAGATTTTTTTTAAATAATGATTAAAAATAAATACGCGGATGTAAACAGGGCATCGATTTTCGTACGTTTATTATATATTCACCTTTGTATATCAATGATCCTATATGAATAAAAGCCGGCTGGAAGCCTTTAGCGATGGCGTTATCGCTATTATTATCACCATTATGGTGCTGGAAATTAAAACGCCGCATAGTGCGGAATGGAAGGATTTGCTGCCCTTGTATCCGGTGGTACTTAGTTATATCATCAGCTTTGTCTATGTAGGTATTTACTGGGGCAATCACCACCACCTGTTGCACACGGTGAAGAAAGTGACGCCCGGTATGATCTGGGCCAACATGCATTTACTCTTCTGGTTATCTCTCATCCCTTTCGCTACGGCATGGATGGGTGAAAACCATTTTGCCCCTCATACGATTATTGTGTACGCGGTATTGCTGATGTTATGTGGAGCTGCCTTTGCTATCCTGCAACAGGCCATCATGAAATCCAATCCTTTTAGCGCTAACATGCTGCTGGTATTGGAACGGCTGCGCCGGAAAGCCATCATCTCCATAGCGCTATACCTGCTGGCAATTCCGATGGCCTTTGTGAATGTCGCTGTTTCAGGGGGCTTATTTGTCCTGGTTGCCATCATTTGGTTTATTCCGGACCCTAATATCGCCCGCGCACTGGAAGAGTAAGGATATCATTTATTTCGATCAAAAAACGCCACAGACAAGCAGC
>NZ_DATCVJ010000370.1:0-14075 GCF_036566945.1 Chitinophaga sp.
TTTTTGTTTTTGGAGATTACTTTATTTCTTACAAAAGTAATATCAACGGCTGTCGCCGGGATAGGACAAAAATGTAATTGTATAGGATTTATTTAAAATGATGTCTGAAGGCTTCCGGCGTATGTCCCGTATGTTTTTTAAAGAAACGGATAAAATAGGAAACATCTTCATACCCCAGCAGATCTGCTATCTGGCTGATTTGTCCGGAGGTGGCCAGCAGGTTTCTTTTGGCTTCGAGTATCATATATTCATTGATAGTTTCCGAGCAGGTTTTGCCGAGTGTTGTTTTGGTAATGGCATTGAGCTGATAGGTGGAAAGATGCAGCATATCTGCGTATTGCGCCACCTGTTTGTGTTCGGAAATATGTTTTTCCAGCAGTGCTAAAAACGATTCCAGTTGTTGGTATATATACAGGTTTCCATCGGGAGCTGGCTGACTATTATTTTTTCGTGTCAATTCGATAAAGAAGATCTGCATATTTGCTTTGATCACATCGACATATTGTGTTTGTTTGTCGGTATCTTCCTGAAAAATATCCTTCAGTATAGTCAGCAATTTTTGGAAGCTGACGGCATCCGGCGCATAATGAGCCGTACTCAATGTGCTGCGTAATATGTCGTGCGGCGCATAAAAGTCCTTGTTGAATTGCATCATGTATCCGGTACTACCGGCGGCCAGGGTGAGTTGGTGTACCTGGCCGGGACGCATAAAAAAAACAGTATGATTACTAATCGGGTAAGGGGTGAAATCTATTTCATGATGACCAGCTCCTTTTTTGAGTGCCAGTATATAGTAGAAGTCATGTCTGTGCAGTTCCTGCACCATGTCTTTTCCCGCAAGCATTGTATGGATGTCCTGAATGCCGAAGCTTTCAGTGGCATTCAGTTCTTTTTGTGTTGCATGAATGTGCCGGACGGGTATTTTTTTCATGTTAATTTATCAGGTAGTAACGTGCTGCCAAATGTAATTACATTTATCCGGGAGTCGTGAAAAAGAGGCCCCTGGGGGTAATACTCACGGCAGCAACGGCCCCTTACTCACTTCCACACCAGCCTTATACACCGCTGCAATTTTTCGTGTATTTTTTATATCCTGTGCTGGGTTGGCATCGAGGATCAACAAATCGGCTGTTTTACCTACGGCAATGCTGCCATAATGATCATTTATTTTCAAGGCTGTTGCCGCATTTTTAGTGGCGATGGTAATTGCCTGCAAAGGAGTAAGTCCTGCCTGTACCAGTAATTCCATTTCCAGGTGTTCGGAAAACCCTTGTGTGCGTACCGGCTGCGCGCCTGAATCGGTGCCTAGTGCCACCAATATACCGGCATCTGCTATGAGCTTCACATTTTTCAGGGCAGTTTCAAAAGCATGTACATTCCGTTGGTAGGAAGGACTGTTTTTTAAATTATCCTGGTAAGTAGAAGAAGTAATCATTTCATATACACCCGGTTCCAGTGATGCTTTGAAGAAAGGATCGTTGATCCAATCCGGCCTACGGGCATAGATATACGCATATTCATCGAGAGAAAGGGTAGGAATATAAATAGTTCCTTTGGCTTTCATTTGCTGCAGCAACGGGGCATCAATGGGCTGATCACGAATGCTGTGCGCGATGATATCGAGTCCGTTGTTAACGAGACGATGGGCATCACTCAGGTAATACAGGTGTGCTGCTACCCGTATATGATGCTGGTGCGCGCGGGTAATGATCGCCTTGTAAATGCTGCTGTCCATTTTAGGAGATGATCCGCCAAAATCATCTACCCACATTTTGATCACCGTGGGCCTGAGTGCCACCATGCTATCCAGCTCGCGGATGGCCTGTGCGGCCGTTGCCGGATGATAATTTTTTTTCATCGCAGGCGCCCCTTTGTAGGATGCAAACCCGTAGCCGGCAGAAAACAGGCGGGCGCCGGGTAATAAGCCGTTGGCGGCAGAGTCCCGTAGGCCGGTTTCAAAAATCATGGGCTCATCAGAACCCATCACCAGGATATTGGTCACACCATAGTCGGTGTATTTTTTCAACTGTGATAAGATATTTTCGCGGGTATAAGGATCGGTTTTATGATTAGTCCCCTGAATCATTCCAATGTGTACATGGCTGCTGATGAGGGCCGGCATCACGGTCTTCCCCTGACCATTGATGACGGAGGCGCCGCTGGCTGTCTGGCCTGGACCAATTTTAACAATGATGCCATCTTTAATGAGGACATCGGTATGCTCCACGGGCTTGCCACCATTGCCATCTATGAGGGTAATGTTTTTCAGCAGTATGGTTTTTACCGGCGGTGCTGGTTCGAAAGCGAGCAGGCAGGCAAGTGTGAGGAGGAGTAACGGGTAATTTTTCATAGTACTGTGATTCTGAACAGAAATTTAAGTAATTAGCAGAAGGGGAGCAAATGGAAATGGTTGAGTGGGGAATTTTTAAAAATAATAATATCTAAAATGAGTATTGATGTAAACGATGTCTACTGGCATGATTCCGAAATAAAAAACATTATTATCAACAGAGAAGATCCCGGAAATATAGACACCATACAATTTGAAGTTGACTGGTGGGAGAGTGGACGAAATGGCGCGCTTATTTTTGAGAACGTTTATTTTATTAAGATGGAACTGAATATGCGTATGCATGTTAGGGAGACGATGGATACGGTTGATATTGATAATAATGATGCCGACTTCATTAAACATCAGGAAATAGTTGGCGGCTATGAGGCTGGCACAAATTGTTATATGATGGAAATGCTGACAACAGGAAGCCGTATAAAAATAATTGCCGCCAGGATGATAGTGATTGACTGATTTTTCTGCGTTTGAAATAACTACCTTTTAACTCCCTGTAGCATGAAAATCCTCCAATACATCGTACTTTTTTTCTTTTTTGTTCTGCTTTGCTGCAAAGGATATCAGGCAATATACGAAGGCCCCGGCATTGATAAAACCGGCGTGCTGGTTATACTCCTGATAGCGTTAGTGCTATTGAAAAGGGGATGGATTTACTGGTGGCTGGGATTATTCCTGGTCAGCTACGGATTATATAATTTCTTATTTATCCGGATATGGGCGGCGGAGCCTACTGCGATGGAATTTACCTCATCGCTGAACTATTTTCTCTTCGGACGGAGAACGGGAAACTACGTACACCATATTATTGTCCTCATTCCATTTGTATTTTACCTGGTATCCTTGATATTACTGCTCACTAAGGCGGGAAGAAAATACTATTTCAACACGGTGAAAAGCTGACGCAAATCCCTTCGCGTCAGCCTTTCCTGCATCATTGCTGAATCTCTCCCGGAATCACTTCCACCACTACCTTTCTTCCTCCCCGCAACACTTCCACAGCGATCCTTTTTCCAATCTGTTTATCAGACAGCAGGAGGTGAAGATCATCTACAGAAGCGACTGGTTTGTTATCGAAGGCGATGATAATATCGCCGATATGTAGTTCGGTGTTGTAGAAGTTTCCGTCTGGTACTGTTTCATACACATATACCCCGGTTTGGACGGATAATTTGTTGGCGGCAATCATGCGGCTGCTGAGGTTTACCGGATGTGCGGCGATGCCCATTTGTGCTCTTCTGATTTTGCCGTGCAGGATGAGTTGTCCTGCGATCTGGGCGGCCAGATTAGAGGAGATGGCGAAGCAGAGCCCCTGTGCGGAGGCGATGACGGCGGTGTTTACACCAATGACCTGTCCCATGGAATTGACCAGCGGACCGCCGCTGTTGCCCGGATTGAGGGCGGCATCGGTTTGTATCACATTGTCTATCAGCCGGCCGTTGCTGGCGCGCAGGGTACGTCCCAATGCGCTCACTACGCCGGCGGTGACGGTATACTGCAGCCCCATAGGGTTGCCGATAGCGATGGCGATCTGGCCTACCTGCAGGGTAGATGAATCGGCTAATGGCATTGCTTTAAGCCCCGTTTCATCAATTTTCAGTACGGCAATATCTGTGGAAGGGTCGGCGCCTTTAATTTCTGCGCTGACTTTCCTGCCATCAACAAAAGATACTTTAATGCTTTCAGCATTTTCTACCACGTGGTTGTTGGTAATGATGAAGCCATCAGAAGAGATGATGAAGCCGGAGCCGGTACCTGCCTGCGTGCGCCTTTCCCGCGTACGCTGGTCGCTTACCTTTTTCTGTACTTCTATATGTACCACTGATTCAGCAACAGTACCCACTACACCGGTAACGGTCTGGGAATAGGCATCTAATAAACTCCTATCGTTCGACGCCTGATGCGTTAGAAATGAAATTGAGTTATCCATAATGATCTGTGCGCTCAAATTTATTTCCAGAATACCGCAGATGCCGTTTTGGCATTCATTACGGCGGTTTCATGTCATCTTGCTAATAACTCCCCGCTAAAAATCATAATTATTTAGCTATTTTGACGGTCAATGTTTTTCGTCTAATAAGGGTCTATGCCAGGAACTGATTTACAGGCAATGTGGGATGCTGTTTACATAGCGGACGATCAGCAGTCGTTCCGGAAGTTGTTTAATCATTTTTACACCGGATTAGTGCGTTTTGCAACAGACCTGTCTATCAACAGAGAGGCCGCAGAAGAAATCGTGTCGGATGTTTTTGTGCAGCTCTGGAAAAACAGGAACAATGGGAAACCCATCTCACATGTGAAGACCTATTTATTCACTGCTGTACGTAACCGCTGCTATAATTATCACCGTGACCATTTCAAGCACTTCTGGCTGGAGCTGGAAGAGGAGAACGCTCCGCCGACTACTGATGTACACCCGCAGCTGGAATGGAAAGAAATGCAACTTTGGTTAGACAAAGCCATCGCCACGCTGTCGCCCCAGGGCCGCGCCGTTTTCCGCCTGGTCCGGGAGGAAGGATTTACCTATAAAGAAGTCGCCGCCATCCTCGAAATTTCCCCACGTACCGTAGAAACCCAACTGGTAAGGGCTACCAGCCGCCTGCGACAGGCATTGCAGCAGTATGCCAGCGGCTTCGGCCAGAAGATTCCCACCCGCTGAAAAAATATTTTTTGTTACTGTAAGTAATCCCTTTCGTTTTAGTGTCTCTCCCCATAGGGCACATTTGTTCGTTTAAACAACTCATACATGAACAGTCACCGGCTGGATGAATTAATGACCGCTAAACTGAATGGCACGCTGGACGATGCGGGTTTGCAGGAATTGACGGAATTGCTGGAACAGCACCCGGAATGGGCGCAGGAACTTGTGATGCTGGAACAATACTGGAAGGCCGTTCCCATGGAGGAGGCGCCTGCCGATACCGTTTTTAGTGAGATGATGGCCAAAGCGGCGCTTCCGGAAGTCAGGAGTGGCAAAGTCGTTCCGTTCCGGCACGACTGGTGGAAATGGCTGGCTGCTGCAGTAGTAATAGGGATGTTGTGTAATCTCGGTCTCCACTTGCTGCCGGGTGACCGGGCAAAGCCAATGGAAGGACAAGTGGTGCAAACCCACAATGGAGAACGGAAGCAATTACGCCTGAGCGATGGCAGTATTGTGCACCTGAATGCATCCAGTCGCCTTACACTCGACCTGAATGAAGGTAGCCGGGAAATATGGCTGGAAGGAGAAGCTTACTTTGAAGTAGCCAAAGATCCGATGCGTCCTTTTGTTGTACATGCGGCTACTATGAATATCCATGCGCTGGGCACTTCCTTTAACGTGAAAGCATATCCGGATGATCACCGCTATGAAACTACCTTGCTGGAAGGCGCCGTGGAAGTATATCTCAATAAAACGCCATCGCATAAAATACGCTTACGGCCCTACGAAAAAGTAGCGTACGATAACAACACTGCGTTGGTATCTCCCGGAAAAAAACTCGATATAAAACCGGTTATTTCAAAAGTGGTGCTGGCAAAGGCAACCGCGCTCCCAACGATAGACAGTACCATTTCCGAAACTGCCTGGGTGAGCAACCGGCTGCAATTTGAAACGCTGAACTTTGAACAACTCGCTACCATGCTGGAACGCTGGTATGGGGTGAAAATTATATTCCGCAATGATCAGGTAAAGAAATATGTATTCAGTGGCTCCTTCGCGTCAGAAACGGTTACCCAGGCGCTGCAGGCATTGCAGCTGACGGAGGACTTCCACTTCGATGTCAACGGCACGCAAATCATCATTTATTAAGCACACGTTCACTTAAAAACCATTTATGAAAATCTAGCAATCACATCACAGTTCAATGAAAAAAGCACAGGAAATGCTACTAACATTTCCTGTGTGAAGGTTAATCAGCAACGCGCCAGCTCCTTTGGACGGGATGGCAGGGCATTGCTATTGTATCACCTATTATCACAAATTTATGGAAAAAGTCAACCAATCGGATGCATGCCGGCGAAGAACGGCTATGCTCAAGCATTTGATCATTATGAAGCTATCATTCTTTATTGTCCTGCTTTCCTGTATGCAGGTGGCTGCCACGGGGTATTCCCAGAAGCACATCAGCCTGAACATGAAAGATACAGAGATCAAAAAAGTACTGGACCGCATCGCGGGGCAGTCCGATGTACGCTTTCTGTACAGTAACCGCAAAGTAGATCTGCAGCAACGGGTAAGCATCAACGCCCGCGAAGAATCCCTGCAGAGCGTATTGGACAAAGTCCTCAGCGGTACCGGGTTTACCTATAAAGAGCTGGAAGGCCACCTGGTGGTGATCCTCCCGGAGAATACCGCCTGGGAAAATATAAAGATAAAAGGCCACATCACCGATGCCAATGACCACGGGCCCCTGCCAGGCGTAACGGTGCAGGTAAAGGGCACAGCGATCGGCACCCTCACCGATGAAAAAGGTAATTTCTCCCTCGACGCCCCTTCCGGTGGTACCTTGTTATTTCGCTATGTAGGCTATGAACCCCTGGAACTACCCGTGAAAGCCAGCATGGACGTACAGCTGAAAAAATCATCCAGCGCATTAACGGAAGTCGTGGTGATCGGGTATGGCGTTACCCAGAAAAAAGACCTCACGGGTTCTATTGTGAGCGTTACTCCGAAAGAATTTAATAAAGGCATTATCAGCAACCCCGTGCAGGTATTGCAAGGTAAGGTGGCCGGCCTGGTCATCAGTAAACCCGGTGGTAATCCCAACGGTAAAGTGAGCATCAGCCTGAGAGGCGCGTCCTCCCTATCTGCCAGCAGCCAGCCACTCTTCGTGGTGGATGGTATTCCCGGCATCGATATCAATGCCGTGCCACCGGATGATATTGTGACCATTGATGTATTGAAAGATGCATCCGCAGCGGCCATCTATGGCTCCCGGGGCGCCAATGGCGTTATCATCGTTACTACCCGCCGCGGCAGGGAAGGTGCGCCACAGGTATCCTACAGCGGTTATATAGGGATGGAGAAGATGTCCAACACCTACGATGTGCTGAACGCATCAGACTACCGCAAATACCTGAAAGATAATAACATTGACGCGGCCGCATTCGACCTGGGCGCTGCCACCAACTGGCAGAAAGCCATTACTCACACGGGTATCAGCCATAGCCATAATCTTTCTATGAGTGGCGGAAAAGACAATACCCGCTACAGTGCTTCTGTCAACTATCTCAACAACGAAGGCGTGGTACTCAACTCCGGCCTGGAACGCATCATCGGCCGCATTACCCTGGACCAGGGCGTATTCGATAACCGGCTCCGGCTGGGCCTTTCCATGAACTACGTAGGAGAGAAGAATAAATATATAGGCACAGACCCCGATGGCAACGGCGACAACCGCATCTGGGAACAGGCCATCGCCTATAATCCTACGGCCCCTATCTATAATGCCGATGGCAGTTACTTTGAAAAACTCGATATCAACGATAACTATAACCCGGTAGCACTGGCCAATCAGATCAATCATCAGCGGGCCCTGAACCGGTTTATTGGTTCTGCTAAAGCCACTTATGATATTACCAGCCACCTCACCTACGACCTGTTACTCGGACTGGAACGTGCTTCCAGCGACCGCGGTCTGTATTATTCCAAAGAATCACCGGTAACAGAAGGCGCCGGCAGCAACGGTACTGCTACCCGCGCTTCTAAAACCTGGGATAACAAAACACTCGAAACCTATTTTACCTATAGTCAGCAATGGCAGAAAAATGTGTTGAAGGTAACCGCGGGTTACTCTTATCAGAATTTCTTCCAGAATAGCATGTCGGCCGGCAACACACAGTTTGTATCCGACATCTTCAGCTATAATAACCTGGGCGCTGGTCAGGGCGATCAGCCTGCCGTTGCTTCCGGCGCAGAAGAAAACTCGCTCGTATCTTTTATTGGCCGCGTATTTTATAGCTACAACGATAAATACCTGCTCACCGGTACGGTGCGCAGAGATGGATCTACCCGTTTTGGTAAAGATAAAAAATGGGGAACGTTTCCTTCTGCCTCGCTCGCATGGCGTATTACACAGGAACCCTTTCTGCAAAACAGCTCCTGGCTGCAGGACCTGAAATTTCGTGTAGGCTATGGCGTTACTGGTAACCAGGAAATTCAGAATTATAAGTCCCCACTCACTTACAGCCCCGGTGGTAAAGTATTGGACAATGGCCGCTGGGTGACTTCCTACCAGATCGGACAAAACGAAAATCCAAATCTGCGCTGGGAATCTGCCGCACAATTTAATGCTGGTTTTGATTTTACCATGTTTAAAGGAAGACTCACCGGAACACTGGAATACTATAATAAGCGCACCAAAGACCTGCTCTTTAATTACAACGTGCCTTCGCCGCCTTACCTGTTTCCATCGATGCTGGCAAACGTAGGTAAGATCAGCAACAAAGGGATAGAGCTGTCGCTGAGTGGCGGTATCATTGAACACAAAGACTTTAGCTGGAATGCGGCTTTCAATATTTCCCGCAACTACAACGAAATCCTTTCCATCGCCAACGATCAGTTCAAGAGCGATGCGATTTATGATGGTACGGTAGGTGCCCGTGGTTTAACGGCTGTGCAGATTGTAAAAGTTGTACCGGGCTATTCTATCGGTACGTTTTATATTCCGCATTATACCGGTGTAGATGCCAATGGCAATCAGCAATTCGAAGACCTCGACGGCAGCGGTACATTCGACTTCCGCAGCGACAGCCGCGTGGCGGGTAACGGGTTGCCTAAATACCAGGCAGGATTATCGAATACCTTCCGGTATAAGAATTTTGATCTCAACTTTTTATTGCGCAGTCTCTTTGGCTACCAGATCTTCAATGCCACCGACCTGGTGCTGAGCGATCGTTTCAGCCGTTTGCCCGGTCGTAATGCCATGGCTAAGTACGCCGACAGTAATATCAAAGGCACCTATGTATCCGACCGGTTTATTGAAAATGGGGCTTTCCTGCGCCTGGACAATTTCTCGGTGGGCTACAGCATTCCGGCTGCCAACAGTAAACTGTTTGCCAATCCACGGGTATATATTTCCGGACAAAACCTGTTTGTGATCACGAAATATTCCGGTCTTGATCCGGAACTGCCTATAGACGGCCTCGCGCCGGGTATTGATAACCGTAACGTATATCCGAAAACACGCTCTTTTGCACTGGGCTTTACGGTCAACTTTAAATAAAAACGATCCACATGAAAGCAACCTTTCTTAAATATACATTGCTGGCCGGAATGACCATTTCCGTGTTCAGCTGCACCAAACTCGACGAAACATTTTACGATCGCGGTACAGACGATAACTTCCTCAAAACAGAAGATGAGCTGAACGCCTTTGCCAACGGCGCATACGCCAAACTGCGCAACTACCGCGACAGCTACTGGAAAATGAATGAGGTAACCACCGATGAAACCACCGTGCCTTCCCGCGGAGCCGACTGGAACGAAGGCGGTTTGTGGCGCGTGTTGATCAGCCATGAATTTCCTATCACACACCAGTACATCAATGACATGTGGAATTTCATTTACCGCGATGGCGTAAACCCGGTAAATGCGATCCTGCAAAAGCTGGAAAGCTCTGATGTGGTGCTGCCTACCAAAGATCAGATCATTGCGCAAATGAAGGTATTACGTGCGTTTCACTATTACCTGGCCATGGATGCATTTGGTAATATTCCCATCGTGACATCTTTTGAACAAACGGAGCCACCAAAGAATACACCGCGTGCGGAAGCATTTGCTTTTATAGAAAAGGAAATCAAAGATAATATCAATGGATTACCTGCTGCGCTCAATACAAAAAACTACGGCAAAGTGACCAAGGGTATGGCTTTCATGCTGCTGGCAAAATTGTATGTGAATGCGGAAGTATATACTGGCACTCCACGCTGGGCAGATTGTATTCGTATGTGCGACTCCGTTAGTAGCATGGGGTATCAGCTGGAACCTGATTATTTCACGAATTTTTCTACCAAAAATGAAAATTCAAAAGAGAATATTTTTGTGGTGCCCTACGATGCCATCAATGCAAAAGGCATGATGTTGCATTATCTGACGCTGCATTACAACAGTCGCTACACTTATGGCTTGCCCAGCTCGCCGTGGAATGGCTGGTGTACCTTGAAAGACTTCTACGAAGCCTATGAAGATACAGATCACCGCAAAACCATGTTCCTGGAAGGACAACAGTATTCGCAGGATGGTGTGCCGTTGAAAACAGAACAGGGCGCGCCGCTTATCTTTTCCCGTACCATTGGGGATCTGGCCAACGCTACACAAACCGAAGGGGTGCGCATCGTAAAATATGAGATCGAAAAAAATACACCTTATTCCGATCAGGATAATGACCTCGTTATTTTCCGTTATGCAGATGCATTGATGCTGAAAGCAGAATGCCTGTTACGTTTAGGGCAGGCGGGAACCGCGCTGCCGCTGGTGAACCAGGTACGGGGCCGTAATTTTGAATCAGGTAATCCACTCACCGCCCTCACACTGGACAACCTCCTCGCAGAGCGTGGCCGCGAATTTATCTGGGAAGGATGCCGCCGTCAGGATCTGATCCGCTTCGGTAAATGGAATAGCACCTGGCAGTTTCATCCGGCCGATCAGCCTTTCCGGCAGTTGTTTCCCATACCGCAAGCCCAGTTGGATGCCAATCCCAATCTGGTGCAGAACGGAGGGTATAAATAATTAAAAGGATCATCCAATAAAAAAAGTAGCGCCCTCGATATGGAGAGCGCTACTTTTTTTATTGAACTATTTCCACCTGTTTAAGGCCGGGGCGCCTCAGTTCTTACTTCCCCGCGATCGTGGCACCAATGCCCGTTGCCACGGGAAAAAGCCATTCGCATAAATAGTACATTGCTAATGATGAATAGCACAATTACCAGTATAGTGGCTACTTTGGTAATAGTGCGTAACGCCGGTTTTTTCGAAAAGCCGCCAAAAACATGCCCGATAATAAACACCATACATGCCACAAAAAAAATGCGCAGTAAGATGATAAACACGAATCCCATGATCTGCTGATTTAAAGGTTATTTGATTTTACTTAACAGCTGCTGGTCTTCCGGCTTGCCCCAGTGCGGATTTACACCGGTAGCCGGGGAGGCCAGGTACTGCAGACTTTGCGTAGCCAGTTGTTTGGCCAGCTCCTTATCGCCGCCCCACATTTTAGGCGTATAATATTTCACCCAGGCAAGGAAATACAACGCCCGTGGATTTTGTGCATCCAGTGACCGCGCTGCTTTCAATGCCTGATCCGACGCCATGCCATACTTACGGCCGTAAGTCATCGGGTTAATGAACACTTTGGTACGATATACCATACTCAGTACGGTATATGCTTCAGCGGCTTCTTTTTTCTGCTTTGTGCTATCTAATAATGCCAGTGCTTTTTTTGCCTGCTCTTCGCCGCGGTTGGCATAGGATTCTATCCTGTCGCCATCATCCTGGAGGAGAAAGCCAATTTTTGCATTGCATAAAGCCGCGTAGTAGGGCGGTAGCCAGGCCGGTTGTTCATTGATGCTGAGAAATGTTTTTTCCAATGCTTCGTAATCTTTTACGGTTTGTGCCTGGTCTAGTTTAGTAACGGCCTGCTGCAGATTGTTTGATTGTGAAAACCCGCTATAGGTCATTAATACAACAGACAGGCAAAGGAGTAGTTTTTTCATTTTTTTATGTTTTATAAATTGTTATTAAGAAAGTCGTCGGTACGATCTATACCAAAACTCATGAATATGCCAACAAAGAAATTTCGTGTAGCCGGGAGCGTTGCCGGTTGTTTGTTTAGTCCGTTATAGGAGTAATTGTAGCCGAATACCTGTCGGGTTCCTGCCACATTGTTAATGCCCATGGCTACGCCGGAAAAGTCTTTCCATTTTTTATTTTTTAAGAAGGAACACAGATAGGCAATATGCAGGTTGACCGCATTATACGCTTTGGTATTGCCCTGATCGGTGATGCCGTTATAACCAATGTTATAGTAAGGTCTGCCGGCCGCCATGGCCCAGGAAATGTTCACGCTGGTGTTGATGTCCTGGAAAAATTTTTTGATGGCCACCGTGGTTGTATGCGGCGCTGCAAATGATGGCCGCAGCGCATAAGGATAATTCAGAAAGTCGCGTTTGGTATCGAGATAGGTGTAAGTGATCCAGTAGTCCAGGTTTTTAATACTCTTCTTATCCCGCCAGAAAAGTTCTATTCCCTGCGCATAGCCGTTACCGTTATTCGCCAATACGGGGACTGTTTTTATCAGGTCCTTGTATTGTTTGTAGTATACTTCCGCCCGAAAGAAGCGATTGTTGGCTTTACGGGTATAGTTCAGCACATAATGGGTGGCACTGGAAAATGTTAGCGGAGGAGACTGGTAAAGAAAGTCGTTGGCCGGCTCCTGGTAAAAGATACCATAGGCCAGGTTAAACTGGCTGCCATCGGGCAACCGGTACGCCAGACTGATACGCGGCGCTATTACCAATTTACGCAACACGGAAGCGTATTCCATGCGGAGCCCGGCTTTGGCGGCAATGTTATCTGCGAGGTAAATATCGCCTTCGGCAAAAACGGCGGTCAGCTGATCTGTTAGCCGGATGATACTGTCATTGGACCTGCCATAGTCATGGGTGTAAAACTGCTCTGCACCAAAGCGCAGCGCCTGCCCCTGCGAAAAGAAATGTGTTAATACGATACGGGCCTGCGCAAAGTTGGAGTTGATATTCCGTTGCCCCGTTTTATAACTATAAGGGATATACGGAATCATCACGGGGTTGCCTTTCTCGTTGCTCAGCTGCCGCCGGGTTTCCTGCCGGTTGTAGCTGTATGCGGCGCCCATTTCTATTTTCCAGTTATCATTCAGGTAGCTGCGGAAACTAAGGTTATTATAGCTGTTCCATCCTTTTACCTGGTAGCCGGATTTTAAAGCAGGACTGTCGATATCCGGATTGTTCATGCCTACGTCGCTGCGTCCCCAGTCACTATAGAACTTCAGCATGCCGGTTTTGCCGGTTTTGATCCTGAAGTTAATATTGCCATCGAGATACATGGGACCACTGAAGTAATCCGGCTTTTGTGGTACAATGTTGTTGTACAACGACTGGTTACTGTAACCCATATTCACCCCATAGCTGCTACGGTTATTTTTCGCCAGGTGTTGCATACCTGCGCCGAGATTGGCTGGAAAGAGGTAGCCACTGGCGGATGTTTTCTCCGGTAAGTCTACGCTTTCCAGGATCAGGGCGCTGCTCATAGCTGATCCATATAAAGCAGAGTAGCCGCCGGAGCTGAACAGGATGCCTTTAAACAAAAAGGGATTCAATCGGGCCGGCTGTGGCACGCCTGGCACCGCAGGGTAGTTAGGGGTGCGCAATAAGGTGCCGTCAATGAATTGTTTGGTTTCATCGCTGGTGCCGCCGCGCACAAAGAGTCCTTCCGTTTCACCGATCTGCTGCGCCCCTGGCAGGGAGCGCAGCGCCTGACTGATGTCGCCGCCACTGCCGGCTACCGTAACCGCGTCGATAGGAGTGAGGGATGCCCCTTTGGCCCGGTCGCTGGCTTCAAAGGAACCCGCACTGACCACTACCTCGCGAAGTGAACGTTTGCTTTTGATGGCGGTATCAGCTACAGCAGGTGGCAACGGCAGGGTAGTCGTATCTGCTGCAGGTTTGACAGTCGTATCTCTGGTCGCTGGTGTGGTTTGCGCAGCGGCGGTAA
>NZ_DATCVJ010000371.1:0-2371 GCF_036566945.1 Chitinophaga sp.
CTGATTAATGCGGCGCCAGGCTATTTTGATGCGGGTCAGATTAGGAAATGCATTGAGCACAATATTTACCGGGCCGGTCATATACAGAAAGATGAAAACAAAGGTGCGGATCTCATATTCCTGTAAGCCAACCAGCACCAATGGAAAAATAAAAACAACTGCACCAATCACTATGGTAAAGATCAGTTCACCCACGACAAATACATTTACAAACATGCGGCCTGCCACAACGTTCGTATCCCGGTAATTACTACTATTGAGACGCATGTCTGCTTCAAACTCCAGGTTTCTTTTATTATTCAGCTTAAGTTCTTTAAACCCTTTTACCAGGCTATTGATAAAGCTGATATAAATATTCTGCATGTCCCTGGTTTTTTCCCATACCGCACCTGCTTTTTTGGTTACATAGAAGTACAGGGAGGCTGCTGCCAATATCGTTATGATGGAAATAACCAGGCCCCAGATATTTACCATACCCAAATAAGCAAAACAACAGGCAAGTGTTACCAAACCAGTGATGATGCTTACCAATACCTGTGGCAGATTGCTGACTTCCTGTGTATCGCCGGACAATACCGTGATCAGGTTCTCATGCTTCAGCTGCTCCATTTTATCAAAGGGAGTATTCAACAAGTTATTCACCAGCCGCACACGAATGGTATACACAAAGGAATTTACCACATGCAGCAATTTTATTCTCAGCTGTCCCTGGCAATAGATATACAGCATAAGTCCCAGTAAGAAAAAGTAGAAATACCCACTGCTGAATATATGCTCTCTGCCGATAGCGCCATTTACCGTAAGTATGATGAGGGAGTTACCCAAACCTGCTACACTGCTGAGTGTAACGACGGTATATAAAGAGCGGTCATCTTCTTTGATGAGCAAAGAGGAACACAGATAGTATATAAAGAAAAAGCTTACGCCGGCAAACAATAAAATCATACAAGGTAAGAAACTGGCGGGGGCCCATACTTTCATGAATTGCCAGGAGAGTCCATCAAACATTGCTTTTGGAATGATCAGTATACAGAAACCGATCAGGGCTACAATGGATACGGACAACAGAAAGCTGGTGATGTGCTTTGTCCTGATAGCCGGCAGCAATTTTCGTTTGCCCTGTTTCCATTCTATCAGCAGCATTGCCAGAAACCAGCAGGTGCTGAAGATAAAGAGGCAGGATATTAATGCAATAACAACAACACCGATATCGAGGCGCCTGTACATATCCTGATCGTGCTTCTTTACGGGTTTTCCATTCAGGATATTCAAAACATCTTTGGCAATGGCTTCGGTATAAGAAGTATTTAAATTCGATAATACTACTACACCGGATTTATCACGGGGATTAAATGTAACGAAAGAAGAATAGTTCGGATTGCTACCACCATGTGCGATGGTATTTTCCCTGTTCTGATATACCAGCCATCCGGCGGCATAAGAAGCACCCTGTGCATCCGGCAACACACTTCTGTCCGGAACATGTGCTGCTGCAATCAGCGCGCTGTAAGAACTGTCTGGCACTTCTCCCAGCTGGCAGCGCAGCCATTTTTCCATATCATTGATATTGGAGATGATATATCCTGCAGGCAGGTTGCCACTATAAAAAGGTGCGTGATAAGCCTGCTGCTGCAGAAAGCTGAGTTTGTAGCCTGTTGCCAGGTTTGCACCTGCCTCCTCCCGTGACAAAAATGTCTGGTGTAATCCGAGCGGCGCCAGTACATGTTGTGTTATAAAAGCAGCGTAGGGTTGACCTGATACTTTTTCGATCAGCAGCCCAAGTACATCGTAATTGATGGTGGCGTATTCAAAACGATCACCAGGATAGCGTCCCAGCCGGATAGTCATTAGTCTGCGAACAGTAGTTTCCAGCGCAGCAGGATCATTTCCCGGCTGAATGAGATCAATGGAATGAAATGGGATGCCACTGGTGTGGTGCAGCAGTTCTGCTACTTTAATGGCCGGCGTGCACAGACCTGTTGCGCTGCTCTCAAACTGCATCTTAAACCAGGGCAGGTAGTTTGTAACCGGGTCTTCCAGCTTCACTTTCCCCTGTTTCACCAGGTACATGATACCAAGTGCTGTAAAGGCTTTAGTGTTGGAACCAATTTCAAAATAGGTTTGTTCATTCACTTTCAGCTGCGCTTGCATATCAGCATAGCCATATGCAGCTTTTAATACAACAGTGTCGTTTTTGATAACAACAACAGATAAGCCTGGTATATCTCCCACCTTCATCTGGTCCTGTATATATTTCACTGCCATCTCCTTTCTTTCAGAGAAGAGTGATGTTGTTATCTGCGCCAGTAATGTATTGCTACACACTATCATCAGACAAAGAAGAACTGGAAAAAAAAGTCTTGTCAGCATA
>NZ_DATCVJ010000372.1:0-2622 GCF_036566945.1 Chitinophaga sp.
CTATGGCCTCCGGATCTATCCCGTATTTATTCTTCTTCCATAAAGCCACATTATTCATCTGGCCTATAATATGTAAGCCTCTCACTACAGATCCTTTTAGTAAGGAAGCCGGGAAGTTGTATCCCAACTGTATTTCACGCAGGCGGATATAGTCGCCGGGAATCACACTGTTGGAAGAATATTGCATCGCCCTTTCACGGCCATCGTAAAAGTCGGCCGGATCAAAAGAAGGGGTGATGGCCGCAATGTCTGTTTTGGTTTCATCACCCGGCTTACGCCAGCGATTAGCCACCTGGTAATTCAGGGAAGTAGAAAAAGAATAACCATACATGTCTGGCATTTCCCGACGAAGTACATTACCAAAATTGAAAGTGGCCAACGCACTCACAAAAAACTGCCGGTAAGAAAATATGTTGGTAAATCCACCGGACAATGGAGCACGGTAAGTGCCGCTATATTCCAGCGAAGAATACTGCGCTTTCTTTACTTTCGCGTCTTTATCACCATATACCTGCGGATTGCCATGATCGTCCAGTCCTGCCCACTTATAACTCCATAGGGCTTCCCGGGGATATCCTTCTACGTATGGCGTAACACCGGTAACACGGGTCAGCTCCGGACTGCTCTCCGGTATTTTATTATCGGTGATAATGTTTTTATTATAACCAGCACTTAAACGGCTATTCCATTTGAACTGCCGGGTAACGATAATATCTCCCTGAACGGTCAGGTCAATGCCTTTATTCGTCATCTTCGCACCGTTGATTCTCATGCTTGTAAATCCTACCGTAGGATCCAGTATCCTGGTACCCAACAGGTCGTATCCTTTTCTGTTATAGGCATCTACGGTTACCTGTAACCGTCCATCAAACATGGCCAGATCCATACCCAGGTTTGTACTGCGGGTTCTTTCCCAACGTAAACTCGGATTATAGCTGCTCACTCTTCCATAAAACTCATTGAACCGTGCCAGGAGCAACCGGTTGGCTACCAGTAATGGCGTGGTAGAACGATCGATATTACCGGTTAATCCCACAGAACCACGCAGCTTCAGCATACTGATCTTGTCGATATGGAAAAACTGCTCCCGGGCCAGGTCCCAGGCGCCACCTACTGACCATAACGGTGTACGACGGTATTTAGGATCTGTTCCAAACAAATTGGATTGGTCTACCCGGTAACTACCGGTAAGGGTATAACGATCATCATAGGTATAGGCAGCAGTTCCGTAATAGGATCTTTCTCTTTCATCAATATACTGGAAACCATCCCTTGCTGTAGCATCATAAGTTGGGATGCGTTTATTGTTCCACCAGGTTAAAGTATTGCTCAGCAACATTTTCTGATCTATCGGCTGCCATGATTGCAATGCATCATTGTAACCAAATTTGGTGGTATTAAATCCATCGGTGATCGTTTTCTTCACTTCCATACCTGCGGCAACATTCACAAAGTGTTTGCCCTGAAACAGGTTCGTATAATTCAGCTGTGAACGCAGGGCCCATCTGCTGTTGGTATTCTCTATCTGACTAAGACGGTCACCCTGTGGCAAATTGAAAACAAGCTTACCATCTGTTCCCATGGTGGCAAACTGGTTAATGAAATAGCGGTTGGCGTAAGCCTGCTGCGATAAAATATCCTTTCCACTCTGCTTCAAACGGTCGTACAGAAAACCGGCATTCAGGGTTAAGCCTTTTACGATCTTCCATTCACCACCTACGTTGGTTCTTACGCCGAAATTCTTACTCCTGTTATTGGAGAGTCTTGCATCTTCCAGCAGATTGCGGCCATTGTCCAGGTAACCCAGTCCTTTCAGGCGGTCATTTTCTGCTTTATTAAAAGTACCATAGTCGTACAGGTAATTTCCGTTCGCATCCAATAATAGCTGATAAGGAGCGAGCTGCTGTATATCTCTGCTGATACCAGGCACGGTTTTCATATCCTGAAATACGGTGTTGATATCTACATTAAACCGCAGGTTACGGGTCACTTCAAAATCACCGCGGGTATTCAGTTGCATGGATTGCGACTTATCTCCGATGTATACCGACTGGCCATTATCATAGGTGCCGGATACCATAAAACGATAGCCTTTACCACCACCGGAAACCGACAGGTAATGGTTCTGGCGTATGCCGGTACGGGTCAGTAAATCATGTATCTGCGAGCGGTTGGAAATGCTACCCAATGAATCCTGCTTGCGTTTATACTCCTGGTCTGTAATCTGTCCATCATTCAGCTGAAAAAGCAGATCGAAAGAAGGGGAATATCCGTTCGGCTGGCCTTCAAAAGCGGCCGGCGTAATGAATCCCTTATCATAGGCTTCTTTGTCATAGTCCACCAGGTCAGCACTGTTAGCACGGCCCAGTGCAGAAAAATCCGGCCGCTGGGTGAAATACATATTGGCCGCGTAGTTAATCTTTATTTTCCCTTCTTTTCCCCGTTTAGTTGTTACCACGATAACGCCATTGGATGCCTTGGCACCCCAGATCGCTGCCGCAGCAGCATCTTTCAGCACATCTATCTTCTCTACATCATTCATATTGTCCGGCAACTGGTTTACCGGAAAACCATCTACCACAATCAGCGGCGCATTACGGTCGGCGCCTATGGCGCCACCGC
>NZ_DATCVJ010000373.1:0-1686 GCF_036566945.1 Chitinophaga sp.
AATATCAAGCTAAACTGTGGTATAGGCAGAGCTGCTACCGGTCGAAAAGCAGTACAAGCTGCAACAGAGGCCTTGGATACGATCCGAAGTCTTAGAGATAAAGGCATACTTCAACCTGTATATGAAATAGAATGGCACTAACTATTAGCAACATTAGTCTATTCATTGGCGAAAATCTTGAATACATTGATAAAGGATATGTAGTGGTGAAAAATGGAATAATAGAAAGTGTTGGCACAGGAGATTATAAGGGAAAATCCGATGGAGCAATTTATGATGGAGAAGGCATATTAGCAATTCCTGGATTTATTAATGCTCATACACATATTGGTGATTCCTTCGGAAAGGACATTGGAGTTGACGCGGCATTTGAGACAAGGATCCATCCGATATATGGTATCAAAAATAAGATCTTGCGAAAGAGCGAAAGAAAGCATTTAGTCAATTTTATGAGAAGTTCTGCAATGTCCATGATGAGAAATGGGATAGTTGCATTTGCAGATTTTAGGGAGGGCGGACTCGAAGGAATAGATCAAATTAAAGAAGCATTGTCAGGTTTATCGATCAAAGGTATTGTGTTGGGCAGACCAGAATTTTACCATGACTTATCGAAAGATTTTGTCAAAAATCCAAAATTGCCACCAGATGTAATAGAACTTGTTTTTCAGATTGCCAATGCAGCTGATGGGTTAGGCATAAGTGGAGCTAATGAGAATACAGATAATTCATTGAATGAGTACGGAAAAGTAATCCATAAAAATTCTTTGAAAAAAAAATTTTTGATAGGTATTCATGCTGCTGAATCACTTGAAACAACAAAAAAATCAATTACCGTAACAGGGAAAAGCGAGGTTCAAAGAATAGTATCAAAGCTCTTGCCAAATTTTGTTGTTCATTTAACACATGCATCTGATATGGATATTGAACTTGTTGCAAGAAAAAAAATTGGAATTGTTGTTTGTCCTAGAGCAAACGGCACTCTTGGTGTTGGAATACCAAGAATTTCCAAGATGTTGAGTTCAGGATGTTGTGTTGGTATTGGTACAGACAATATTATGATTAATTCTCCGGACATGTTTCGTGAGTTAGATTATGTCTGGAAAGTGTCCAGGACATTGGCGGATCGGCCAATTCCTGCACGAGAGATCCTAAAAATGGCCACAGTCAACGGAGGAAAAATACTCGACTTAAATTCTGGAGCCATAATGACTGGCAAGTCTGCGGATATTATATTTATTGACAAAAACAATTTGGATATTTCCCCCATGCATGACCCTCATGTTTCCGTAATACATAGAGCAAATGCAAGTTGTATTCTCAATGTTATGATAAATGGTAAATTTATAGATGGAGATGAATTTGGTTGTATGTAGTCCTAAACGCAGCAATGTCAATAGATGGTAAGATTACTACTAGGAAAAACGATTCATCAATTTCTTCTAAAATTGATTGGGTACGTGTCCACAAGTTAAGATCCACTGTCGATGGTATAATTATTGGGATATCAACTGTCTTGAAAGATGATCCTATGTTAAATGTAAGATACGCCAAAACGGTAAAGAATCCCGCAAGAATTATTATTGATTCAAAAGCAAGAATTCCATTAGATTCTAGAATTATGAGGTCATCAAAGAAAATTGAAACATTCGTGGCCGTAACTCATGATGCTTCTTTAAAGAAAATTAA
>NZ_DATCVJ010000374.1:0-1599 GCF_036566945.1 Chitinophaga sp.
CCCTACCTGTCTGGTTGCCCAGACAGATAGCCCGCTTATCCCGAAGTTACGCGGGTAATTTGCCGAGTTCCTTCAGCACACTTCGCTCAAGCGCCTTGGTATTCTCTACCAGTCCACCTGTGTCGGTTTAGGGTACGGTCTATACGCGGGAGCTATTTCCTGGGACCGCTTCGAAGCCCCTCCAATCCAATAAGGAGGAACAACACACGCGATCCGTCACTACCCGCAGGCCCACGAATATTAACGTGGTTCCCATCGACTACGCCTTTCGGCCTCGCCTTAGGGGCCGGCTAACCCTGCTCAGATTAACTTTAAGCAGGAACCCTTGGACTTTCGGCGAGGGAGTCTCTCACTCCCTTTATCGTTACTCATGTCAGCATTCTCACTTCTGATACCTCCAAAGGCCCTCACGGGTCCCTCTTCAACGGCTTACAGAACGCTCCGCTACCACTTGCAGTAAACTGCAAATCCACAGCTTCGGTGTATGGCTTGAGCCCCGGTACATTTTCGGCGCAAAGACCCTTATTTAGACCAGTGAGCTGTTACGCTTTCTTTAAATGATGGCTGCTTCTAAGCCAACATCCTGGTTGTTTTGGGATCCTCACATCCTTTCCCACTTAGCCATAACTTAGGGACCTTAGATGGTGGTCAGGGTTGTTGCCCTCTTCACGACGGACGTTAGCACCCGCCGTGTGTCTGCCGATTAGTACTCTTCGGTATTCGGAGTTTGGTTAGGTTTGGTAAATCGGTCAGATCCCCTAGCCCATCCAGTGCTCTACCCCCGAAGGTATAAAATCGACGCTCTACCTAAATAGATTTCGCGGAGAACCAGCTATCTCCAAGTTTGATTGGCCTTTCACCCCTAGCCACAAGTCATCCCAATCT
Source organism: Chitinophaga sp. (assembly GCF_036566945.1). GTDB lineage: Bacteria > Bacteroidota > Bacteroidia > Chitinophagales > Chitinophagaceae > Chitinophaga. The sequence continues at coordinate 886 of NZ_DATCVJ010000374.1, forward strand.
ATTGCAACAGATGCGGGTTCGGTCCTCCAGTAAGTGTTACCTTACCTTCAACCTGCTCATGGCTAGATCACTTGGTTTCGGGTCTAATCCAACGAACTGAACGCCCTGTTCAGACTCGCTTTCGCTGCGCCTACACCTACCGGTTTAAGCTTGCTCGTCACACTAAGTCGCTGACCCATTATACAAAAGGTACGCTGTCACCCAGAACAAATCTTGGGCTCCAACTGTTTGTAGGCATTCGGTTTCAGGATCTCTTTCACTCCCCTTGTCGGGGTGCTTTTCACCTTTCCCTCACGGTACTGGTTCGCTATCGGTCATGCACGAGTACTTAGGCTTGGAGAGTGGTCTCCCCATGTTCAGACAGGATTTCACGTGTCCCGCCCTACTCAAGGACTTTTATTCGCATTACGTGTACGGGGCTGTCACCCACTTTAGCCACCCTTTCCAGAGTGTTCCACTTGTCTCATAAAAGCCACTGGCCTGGTCCGCGTTCGCTCGCCACTACTTACGGAGTCTCGTTTGATGTCCTTTCCTCCGGGTACTTAGATGTTTCAGTTCCCCGGGTTCGCTTCTAACCCCTATGTATTCGAAGGTCAGATACCTTATTACGATATCTAGAAAGTTGAATTGTTCTCGCTGTTTCAAAAGCGCTCACGCGCCGTATCGTCCCTGCCGGGACGGGCGCTGCGCGGACGCGCGGCAAAAGCCGCGACG
>NZ_DATCVJ010000375.1:0-11839 GCF_036566945.1 Chitinophaga sp.
AACCTTCGCAAAAGTCTAAAACAAATATTATTTTCCACTCCGGTCATCCGCCTCAATAGCTTTTTGCTTTTTGCCTTTAGCTTTCTGCATTCAGCAGTTCCCGGAACCAGTACCCGGAATCTTTGATGGTTCTTTGCTGGGTATCAAAATTTACGTGAACGAGGCCAAAGCGTGCGCGATAGCCTTCTGCCCATTCAAAATTGTCGGTGAGGGTCCATGCAAAATAGCCGTCCACCGGAATGCCTTCCTGTCGGGCTTTGAGCACGGCGGCGAGGTATTCCTGAAAATACTGAATACGGGCAATATCTTCCACCCGGCCATCTTCGGCGGGTATATCCGGGAAAGCCGCTCCGCCTTCCGTTACAATGAGTTTTTTTATGCCTTTGTAGGCGGCGAATTGTTTCAATACTTCGTATAGTCCGTTGCCGTTAATTTCCCAGCCTAGCCCGGTGAGGGGAACATTTCTTGATTTTGCTTTTACTTCAGAGATTTTCACGATGGGCATAAAAGAATTGTATTTCACCACCAAAGGGAAATAATTCTGTACGCCTATAAAATCAAAATCAAATGCCAACCGGTCCCAATCGCGCCACAGCGCGTAACGGCGGCCTATTTTTTTAAGTAGCGGAAAATCATCTACCGGATAACCCATGCCCAGCGCGGGTTCCAGGAACAGGCGATTAAACAGGGCATCTGCGCGGCGTGCCGCCTGCAAATCGGCTTCGCTGTTAGAATAGGGAATGATCTGTGAGCAGGACAGTGCGGTACCGATATTAGCGCCGGCTACTTCGTCGCGGAGCACGCGGCCGGCTTCGGCCTGCGCCAGCACGGCATGATGGACTGCCGGTAAAAACCAGGACAGGCCGAACTTACCGGGTGCGTGTACACCGAGCATATAGCCCAATGCTGTAAAACCAAATGGTTCATTTAACACGATCCAGTTCTTTACCTTATTGCCATATTCGCGGGCACATATTCTCACAAATTCTTCAAAAGCAAACACTACTCCCCGATGACTCCAGCCGCCTTTATGTTCCAGCGCCTGGGGTAAATCCCAATGATACAGGGTGATATAGGGCTCCAGGCCCAGTTCCAGGCAGGCATCTATTACGCGGTGATAATAGTCGATGCCGGCAGGATTGATTGCGCCGGTACCTTTGGGAAGAATGCGTGACCAGGAAATAGAAAAACGGAACACTGAGAAGCCCAGCAGCTTGGCCAGCAGAATATCCTGGGTGTAGCGGTTATAGAAGTCAGTGGCTATTTGCGCATGGCTTTTATCTTTGATTTTGCCTTTACGGCCGGAGAAAGTATCCCAAATAGAAAGCCCTTTGCCATCTGTATTGAAAGCACCTTCGTTCTGAAAAGCAGAAATAGTAACACCCCAAAGAAAGTCTTCCCCGAAATCCTTGCGTGTAAAGGGTACAGCAGTTTTTTGCATACGCGATACCGATAAAACCGGGGACTAGCGGCCCCGTAACAACATGCAGTTTACAACAGTTTTCGGGGAAAAGTAATTATATAATTGTTAACGCGGATTTTTGTCTTTCCCAGGATTATACTGATTATACTGATTATACTGATTCTCTGGATTTTTTCTGATGATTTTTTGATGATTTTTTGATTTTAAAAGATGTGCGGAGATATCTTTGAATCTTTGAATATTAAAATCTTAAAAATCAAAAATACAAAATCAAAAAAATCCTGAGAATCATCATAATCAGTATAATCCTGAGAAAGACAAAAATCCCCGTTTTTAAATATTATTTTTGAAAAACGACTAAACAGACGGTTAAAAAATGTGGAAAATAAACCTGGTGCTTGGACTTGCTCTCCTGAGCAGTTGTGCCGGCAACCCCGGTAAGCAGGGCGCTGCCGGTACTGAAAAAGACACGCTGAATAAGATGGTACTGATACCTGCCGGTTCTTTCCGGATGGGGGCAGATGATTCTACCGGCATGGCAGATGAATACCCGAAGCACCCGGTAGATGTGGCCAGTTTCTGGATGGATGAACATGAAGTGACCAAGCAGGAGTTTGCCAACTTTGTGGCGGCTACGGGTTATGTAACCACTGCTGAGAAGCCAATTAGTAAAGAGGAGCTGATGGCGAGTTTACCACCGGGCACTCCGGAGCCGGATAGTAGTGTACTGGCGGGTATGATGGCGCCGGGCGCACTGGTATTTACACCGCCGGATCATGCGGTTCCTTTCAATGATATTTCGCAATGGTGGACATTTGTGCCTGGCACCAGCTGGAAGCATCCGGAAGGACCAGGCAGCAATATCGATAACAGGGGCCATGAGCCGGTTACGCAGGTGTCGTGGCTGGATGCACAGGCGTACGCCAAATGGGCCGGAAAACGACTCCCTACGGAGGCAGAATGGGAATATGCCGCCCGTGGCGCCCTCTCCGGGAAATTGTATCCCTGGGGCGATGAAGCGCTAACCAGCGGTAAACTAAAAGCCAATACCTGGAACGGCAACTTCCCTTATAAGAATACCAAAACAGATGGCTATTATGGTACGGCGCCGGTAAAAACGTATAGTCCTAATGGTTACCAGTTGTATGACATGTCTGGTAATGTATGGGAATGGTGTGAAGACTGGTACGATGCCAACTACTACGTACAGGGAGAAAAGGGCGTACAAAATCCGGCAGGTCCTGCAGCGGGTTTTGATCCTGATGATCCGGGGCAGGCCAAGCGGGTGATCAGGGGTGGTTCCTATATGTGCAGTGATGAGTATTGCCGGGGTTACCGGGTATCGGCGCGTATGAAAAGCACACCTGAATCCGGTTTATCCAATCTGGGATTCCGTTGTGTGCGATCAGTCCTCCAGAAATGAGGACAGCACTCTATAGTCACCGTTATAGCGTTTCCCGTTCAGGTAAAAGGTAGGCGTACCATTTACGCCGCTACGAACACCGCTTTCAAAGTCGGCTTCCACTCTGCTGAGTAGTTTGGGTGATTCCATTTCATCGGCAAACTTGCGCAGGTCTAGTTCAAGATCGGCCGCCAGTCTCAATAACAATGCTTCATTCAATTCAGGCTGGCGGTTATAAATAGCATCATGCATTTCCCAGAACCGGTCCTGATTAGCCGCCGCTTCTACTGCCAATGCAGCATCCATGGCATATTCATGGGATTCTGAGAGCGGGAAGTTGCGAAAAACGAACCGGAGCCGGTTAGCAAAGCGTTCCTGCAGTTGTTTTACTACAAAAAAAGCTTCCCGGCAGTAAGGGCATTGAAAATCGCCATATTCTACCAGTTCTATGGTAGCATTGGGCACACCGGCGATATGATCCAAAGCATTCACGGGAGGAATCAGGGTAGGCATTCGCGTTAGTTTTTAAGGGTTTCCAATGCTTCCAGGATACCATCGGCACCAGGATTTTGGCCAATAGGCGATAAGTAGCTCCATTGTATAATGCCGTTGACATCTATTACAAAGAGTGCCCGTTGGCTAACCCCGTTTTCATATACGCCATACAGACGGGATACTGCACCTTTAGGTTCAAAGTCGGCCAGCAGATCAAAGTGCAGTTGCCGGGCTTTGGCAAAAGCATGATGGCACCAGGCGCCGTCTACGGAAATACCTAACATCACTGCGTTATACTTTTCGAAGTATTTAAGCATTTCATTGTACAATGCCATCTGGTCGCTGCATACCGGACTCCAGTCGGCCGGATAAAAAGCCAGGATCACATTTTTTCCGCGCAGTTCTTTGAGTGTAACCGTTTTTTCGGGGGTGGAGCTTAATGTAAAATCGGGGGCTATTTCGCCTTTTTGTAACATATGCAGGTGAATTAATCACCTATATAAACAGCGAAGGGCCGATAAAGTTGTACAGACACAAAAATGCCACGGTGGCGGACCGTGGCTTTTTGTAGCAAATGCTTTGGCACTATCTAATCATTTTTGTGGAATCATTGACATGTACTTCTACTTTAACGTCTTCTTTTGGAGTTCCACTCAGGCCTTTTTTTGTGGTGATGAGGATCACACCATTGCTGCCCTTTTCACCATATATTGTTTTGGCGGACGCATCTTTCAACACTGTAATGGATTCAATACTGTTTGGAGGAATGTCCGCAACAGGTTTATCTTTCGCACGAGGAACACCATCTACTATCACCAATGGTTCCTGGCCCGATGTACGACTGTTAAGAGTACCACCTGGTCTGGCAACAATACCGATAACATTGGGTTGTTTCGTTTTAACATACACGATTCCATTTGCTGCCGCAGCACCATATTCCTTTACTACTACTTCATTCTGTTCAGGTGCCTGGTTTTTCACTACGTTAACGGATTCAATAGTATTAGGGTCCATCGCGTCTACAGCTGCTTTGCTCGATAAGTTACCGTCTACTACGATAACCGGGTCCTTACCAGATGCAGAGTGGATAGAGATAACGTTCCCGGATGTGGACGCCTTTACTGCCGGTGTTACTTTCACCTCTTGCAAAGCGGGCGTAGCCTTCGTTTCTTTGACATTCACCTTGATCACTTTTGGTGCCGGGGGGGTCTGTTTTTTAGCTGGTACCGTATCCGTTACATTGATAAAGTGCAATGCGGTGGATGCTTTTGTATAATTCAACGATAAAACCAATGCTCCGACCAATGCTCCTAATACGCCATAACGTAGCAGTTGATAGCGGGATGACCTTTTACTGTTCATCATGATAATTCTTTTTTTAAGGTGTGAGAAATTGAAATTGTTTGCGATGGCCGTCGCATAAGGGATCCCACTTACTTTAATAAGGTTGTATTGATAACTGGTTTTATCCACGCCCTGCTGCAGCAGGAACCTGTCTGTTATGAACTCCAGGTTTTCACGGATGGCTGTTTTCATGAGCCATGCGCCGGGGTTGAACCAGTAAAAAATATTGTTGACTTCTCCGAGCAATGCGTCGGCGGTATGCCATTGCTGTACGTGTACCTTTTCGTGGTGCAGGATAGCGGGCAGTTCCTCCGGCTGGTGCAGGGAAGGATTTATATAGATATGACGGAAAAAGGAAAACGGATTCACCGGTTGTTGTAACAATTGCACCGTTATATCATCGATTTTAGCGCGCTGTGATATGCGGTGAATTTTCCAAAGAGAAAAAAGCTGTATACAAAAACGTATAGCCATGACCGATACCCCTATCCAGAAAACATATACCAGGGCGGTCCAAACGGTAAACACCGGTGCGGGGGCCTGCCAGGCGGCGAAATTGGGGATATAGGTCAGTACTGTGCCGGCAATGACTTCATGTTTATTTACAAATGCATTGATGGGAATAAAGGGAAACAAGGAGGAAAATGAGATACCTATCAACAGAAATAGCCTGTTTAGTGTATAAAAGGTGAGTCTGCGTAAACCAAAACGGTATGCCAGGAAAAACATGGTCAGTGCAATATTCGCCTTTAACAGATATATTAAAATAGCAGGTACCATAGTTAATAGTTTATTATTTACCTTTTTCTATCATGTTGATAATTTCCTTCAATTCGTCTGGACTGATCTTCTTTTCTTTTGCGAAGAAGGATACTAGTTCTTTATAAGAGTTTTCGAAATAATCCTTTACAAATCCGTTCATAAACTTTTGTTTATAGGCGGCTTCTTCAATGGATGGCGTGTATTCATATACGTTACCTATTTTGCGGCTTTCCAGAAAACCTTTTTTTTCCAGGTTTTTAATGGTAGACGCCAGTGTAGTATATGGTGGTATCGGCGCAGGATGCGCTTCCAGGAAGTCTTTCACTAAACCTTTCCCGACTTTCCAGATAGCCAGCATGGCTGTTTCTTCTTGCTGGGTCAGTTTTTCCATGATATCATTTTATGGTAAATTACGATTCTTTCGTAAATCTACGAAGTTATCGTAGATCAAACAAATTTATTTTTTGGGGAGGGAGAGAAAGCTGTTTTTTGAGCGAAATCGCCGTTTTTCGGCTATTATCTGTTGTGATTGGTAAACAAAGGGGATTTGATAGCAATCGTTGTTCCGGCTATTAGCTGTTAAGATAACCAGTTGTGCCAGGAGGCAACAAGCGCCTACCGGTGAGGGCATAAAAAAGGGGCTGCATCGATGATACAGCCCCTTCCAAAACGTACTGCTTACGCAGCTAATTATTTCATGATTTCTTCCAGCTTGGAGGCGAGTTCTTCACCACGCAGGTTTTTCGCAACGATTTTACCTTTAGGATCAATCAGCACGTTCTGAGGGATCGCGCGTATTCCGTAGAGGTCTGCTGCTGCATTTTTCCAGCCTTTAAGGTCAGAAACATGTGTCCAGGTAAGTTTATCTGCTTCCACTGCTGCCAGCCATTTATCTTTCTTGTCGTCCAGGGAAACACCGAGGATTTCGAAGCCTTTATCTTTGAATTGATCGTAAGCCTTTACCACGTTAGGATTTTCAGCGCGGCAGGGACCACACCAGCTAGCCCAGAAATCTACCAGTACATATTTACCACGGAAAGAGGACAGGCTGATATTTTTGCCGCTGGCATCTGCCTGTGCAAATTCGATCGCAGGTTGTCCTACGGCTGTTTTGCGGGCAGCTTCCAGGCGTTTGGAGAATTCCTTACCGGAAGGAGAATTCTTTGCTTCTTTGCTTAATTTCTTGAACAGCGGAGATATTTCAGCTGGCTTCAGGTCATATCCTGCTACCTGGTTCAGTAAGAACATGGAGATAGGAGAATCCGTATTTTTAGAGAGAAAATCATTTTCTATTTTCTTTTCTTCTGCATCGAGTGCATCATACTGTGATTCCAGTTTCTTGATACCTTCCTCATCTTTATTTTTAGCGAGTTCACGGTATTGTTTCTGCAGTGCAGCTGCTTTCTCGTTTACATCTTTCAGTTGTTCATTCAGCTTTTTGTAGTCATCGTTAGCTTTAGAACCGGCTACAGTGGCTTTGCTGATGGAATCGGTGGTAGTGATAGTGATGGCGCCTTTATCCAGGAATACTGCGAGCATGTCGCGGCCCATAGATACCGGTTTTTCGGTGCCTTTCTGTACCAGCATCAGGCTGGCCAGACCTGGTTCTTCCAGGGAACCGTTAAACGTAAATTTACCGTCTTTAATTTGGGCGCTATCTACAAAATTTTCACCACCCTTACGCATTCTCAGGTAAACGGTAGCGGGGTTCTGTTGCTGGGAAACAGTTCCCTGTATAGTATAAGGCTTGCCTGCGGAGGAACCTTTTTTATCCTGGGCAAATATTACTGCCGGTGCAAAAAGGGCAATACCTACAATCGTTTTTTTCATTGGTTTTTGTTTTACGAACAACAAATTTGTAAAATCGGCTGATCAATCGCAACCTGATTTTGATAAGCGGCTATTTCAGCAGTTCCTGCAGTTTGGCTTCCAGCTCTTCCCCACGCAGATTGCGGGCAATGATCTTGCCATCGGGGTTCACCAGGAAATTGGAAGGAATGGACTGAATACCGTATTGCACGGCCACTTCGTTGCCCCATCCCCGGAGGTCAGATACCTGTGTCCACTGCAGTCCATCCTGATTGATAGCGCGCAGCCAGCGGTCGCGGTTATCATCCAGGGAAACGCCCAGGATGGTAAAGTTCTTATCCTTGTATTTGTTGTACGCTTTTACGACGTTGGGGTTTTCCTGACGGCAGGGGCCACACCAGCTGGCCCAGAAGTCGACCAGCACATACTTACCTCTGAAAGAGGAAAGCTTCACTGCCTGTCCTTTCGTGTCTTGTTGGGAAAAGTCGTCTGCCTCCACATTAACGCCATTGGCCTTCAGACTTTTTATATAAGCGGTTACGCTTTCTCCGTATTGTCCGTTCTGTATGGATTTATCAAGGGAACTGAACAGCGCCTGGAATTCTTCCGGTTCCAGTCTGGAACGTAATTCATTCATCAGCAACCAGATACTGGCAATGCTGGACGGATGGGCTTTGATAAAATCTTTGCCTGTTTTAATCACGTCCTTGCTGAAGTCGTCGGCCTTTTTGCGGAAAGCATTTTTGCCTGGTTCATCTTCCGGATTAATGTCTTTAGCCGCTGTATTCAGATCCTGCGCTCTTTTAATCAATGGTTCAAAAGCTTTCTGGTACTGCTGCATGGCCTGCGTGTTGTCATTGCCTTTTACCGCAGATGCAATCGGATAAGTAGCCAGTGAAGTGGTAAAATGAACCGATTCGTTGCCTCCTGTTACAAACAGCATCGGGTAGTTCACATCTCTCAAAATCAACGCATACACAGCCGGCTCTTTGCCGCCCTTCACCCGAAAACTGAATTGCTCATTTTTTATCACAACAGAATCATCCGGACTGTTATCCTGGTCATCAAAAAGGTATATGGTTTTGCCGTTGCCTCCCTTCACAATGCCCGACACCTGTTGGGCATTCACTCCTGTGGAAAACAGCGCTACAGCAGCTAACAGGAAAATCTGTTTCATTACGAATTATTTTAATTAGTTGAGGGGTGTAATATACGAAGAGATTTTATAAGGAGGGAGGGGCGGGCTTCGCCCGTTGTTAAATTTTTTTGACCCCGATTTTGATGATTTTAATGATTGTACTGATTTTATTTTTATTCATTATAGGATGATTAGTAACTAATAAACCTATAAAATGGAAAGAATAAAATCCTGATAATCATTAAAATCATCAAAATCGGGGTCAAAAAAATTTAACAGTTGGCGAAGCCAACTAACTATTTATGCCGCTGTTTTAACACCGAAATAACATCTGACAACTGGAATCCTTTCGCCTGCAGCAGGATCAGGTAATGGAACAGCAGATCGGCAGATTCGCTGAGGAATAATTCATCATTATCATCTTTGGCTTCGATCACTACTTCTACCGCTTCCTCTCCTACTTTTTGCGCAATCTTATTAATGCCACGGGCAAAAAGACTGGCAGTATAGGATTTATCGGTAGGATTGTTTTTTCTGTCGGCAATAATTCCTTCCAGTGTGGACAGGAAATCGTTGCTTACATTTTGCTCATCCCAGCAGGTATCTGCACCGGTATGGCATACCGGGCCAACGGGACTGGCTTTCACCAGGATGGTATCCTGGTCGCAGTCTACCTTCAGGTCTTTTACGATCAGGAAGTTACCGCTTTCCTCTCCTTTTGTCCACAGGCGTTGTTTGGAGCGGCTGAAAAAAGTCACCTTACTTTCCGCCATGGTTTTCTCCAGTGCTTCGCGGTTCATATAACCCAGCATCAATACTTTGGAAGTCACAGCATCCTGTATAATAGCCGGGACCAGGCCATCGGACGACTTTTGAAAATCTATCTGCATGTTAACTTGTTTCAGGTATCACTAAAATCTTACGTTCACTCCTTTGTTATAAAGAAAGGTTTTGAGCGCAGGTATTTCTATTTCTTTATAGTGGAAGATGCTGGCTGCGAGTGCTGCATCTGCCTGTGCGTTTTCAAATACGTCTACAAAATGTTCCATGTTACCAGCGCCACCAGAGGCGATCACCGGTACATTGAGATTTTGCGACAGTTGTGCGGTAATATCCAGTGCGAAGCCTTTTTTAGTACCATCATTGTTCATAGAAGTGAGGAGTATTTCACCGGCGCCGCGGTTCACCGCTTCTTTGGCCCAGTCAAATGCTTTCACGTCTGTTTTCACGCGGCCACCATTCAGGTATACGTACCAGTCGCCGTCTTCAAAACGGGTATCAATAGCCAGTACAATACACTGACTGCCGAATTCGCGCGCCAGCCTGTCTACCAGTGCCGGGTCCTTGAAGGCAGAGGTATTGACGGATATTTTATCGGCGCCGGACTGGAGCAATACATTTACATCTTCTACAGAAGAAATGCCGCCGCCTACTGTGAAAGGAATATTCACATGGCGGGCAATACGGGTCACCAGTTCGGCCAGTGTTTTTCTTCGTTCATTCGTAGCCGTGATATCCAGAAATACCAGTTCATCGGCGCCCTGTGTGGCATATAAAGCCCCCAGTTCAATCGGATCCCCGGCATCGCGGATATTTTCGAAGTTGACACCTTTAACGGTACGTCCGTCTTTGATATCCAGGCATGGTATGATGCGTTTGGTCAACATGTGCTAATATTTTACAGGAATGTTTTTAATGCATCCATAGAGATATTACCCTCATAGATGGCTTTACCGATAATAGCGCCGCTACAGCCAATTTCCTGTAAGGCCGCCACGTCTTCAATATTGCTTACGCCGCCGCTGGCCACAAAGTTAATGGCAGGAAAGCGTGCAATGATTTTTTTGTATAGTTCGGTAGACGGGCCCTGTAACAAACCATCTTTAGCGATATCTGTACAGAAGATATTGGTAACGCCTTGTGCGATATTACTTTCCAGAAAATCAAATACGGAGAGATCGGTTGTTTCCAGCCATCCGCCTACCGCGATTTTTTCTTCTTTTACGTCGGCGCCTAAAAATATTTTATCCGCGCCATATTGTGTTACCCAGCTAAAAAACAATTCCGGCTGTTTTACGGCTACGCTACCGATGGTGGCTAATGCTGCGCCACATTCGAAAACGATGTCTATATCTTTTCCGGTTTTGATACCGCCGCCAAAATCTGTTACCAGGCTGGTTTTGCCTACAATATTCTCCAGCACTTTCCAGTTCACTACCTGTCCTTTTTTAGCGCCGTCCAGGTCGACCAGGTGTAAGCGTTTTACGCCGATAGCTTCAAACTCCTTTGCTACTTCCAGCGGGTGTTCGTTGTATATTTTTTGCTGGCTGTAATCGCCCTGTGTGAGCCTTACACATTTACCGTCGATGATATCGATGGCGGGTATTATTTCGAAACGTTTAGCAGTCATATTATTCCCGTCTAGTGGTAATTCCATTCTTACGAAGGAGATACCGCTCTTTATAAAATAGTCTCCTTTTTTGGTGTAGCCCAGCTGATCATAAAAGGTGACAGCTGTTTCGCGGGCGTTACACCAGAGCAGTTTTATGTTCTCTTTTTTGCAGATGCCAACAAGATGCGCGAGGATGGCCCTACCATACCCTTTTCCCTGTGCAGCCGGAGCGGTAGCCAACTTGCGGAACTGGGCGCTGTCGCGGCCCAGGAAAAGGGATACCACTGTTACCAGTTGTCCGTGATCAAAAACGCCAAAGTGTAACCCGTCTGCATCATGATCTACTTTTACAACAGATAGTGGTTCATTCGGATACAGCACATCTCTGCGTAGTTCCCATGTATCATCTGCACTGATCTGGCGGATATTCATCTCAAAGGTTCAAAAAGTTTTCAATAATGCGGGCGCCGGCTTCCGCGGATTTCTCCGGGTGAAACTGTACCGCGTAAAAATTATCTTTTTGCAGGGCCGCGCTGTAGTTGATCACATAGTTGGTGATGGCTACCGTGTCGGCCCCAAGTGCGGCGTAATAGCTGTGCACAAAGTACATGTAGGCATTTTCCGGCACATGTTCAAACACCACGCTGTGTAAACCGGTAATATTATTCCAGCCTATCTGCGGTATCTTTAGCAGATTTTCCACGGGTGATTGAAAACGTTTTACCGCCGTATCAAACACGCCTATGCAATGGGTATCGTTTTCTTCCGAATGTTTGCACAGCAGCTGCATACCCAGACAAATGCCCAGCACCGGCTGTTGCAGGCCAGCGATGACCTGGTCCAGTTTTCTTTCTTTCAGGTAGCGCATGGCCGTACTGGCTTCTCCCACACCGGGAAAAATCACTTTATCGGCCGCCATGATCTCTTCGTGATCATCTGTAACAGTACCGTTAACGCCTAAACGCTCTAATGCAAACTGCACGGAGCGAATATTACCGGCGTTGTATTTTATGATAACCGTTTTCATATAAGAATTATTTGGAGAATTACGAATTACGAATTACGAATTACGGA